>JAPKAJ010000019.1 GCA_028825345.1 Arenicellales bacterium
CAGAGCGCACCCATTTGACCGAGTGGCTCAAACGGGGCGCGGGTGGTTTTATCTGCCACCAGTTCCAGGGCGCCCAAAAAGCCCAGGCCCCGCACCTCTCCCACGAGGGGATGGTCGCCAAGCTCGCGCCAGCGTTGCTGCAGGTACGGGCCGGTATCCTCGCGTACGGTATCGATGATGCCTTCGTCCCGCAGGATGCGGATATTGGCCGCGGCGACCGCGCATGCAGCTGGGTGGCCTGCGTAGGTCATGCCATGGGCAAACTCGCCGCCTTCGTCAATAATGACTCGAACCACGTGATCGGCAACCATGACACCGCCGATCGGCAGGTAGCCTGAAGAAAGTCCCTTGGCGATCGGCATCAGGTCAGGGTCAATGTTGTAGTAGTCGCTACCGAACCATTCGCCGGTGCGGCCGAATCCACAGATGACTTCGTCCGCTACCAACAGGATCTGGTGACGCTTGCAGATGGCGCTGATCTCGGGCCAGTAACTGTCGGGTGGGACGATGACACCGCCGGCCCCCTGGATAGGTTCAGCAATGAAAGCCGCCACCCGGTGTTCGCCGAGTTCCTCTATCTTTTTCTCAAGCTCTCCCGCCACTTGCTTGCCGAAGTCATCGGGCGACAGGTCGCCGCCTTCGCGGTACCAGTAGGGCTGGCCAATGTGGACGATATCTGGGATGGGCAAGCCACCCTGAGCGTGCATTGCTGCCATGCCGCTCAGGCTCGCCCCAGCCACGGTGCTGCCGTGATAGGCGTTGCGGCGGCTGATAATAACTTGTTTTTCCGGATGCCCCATGCAGGACCAGAAATAACGCGCCATGCGGACAACGGTGTCGTTTGATTCTGAGCCGGAATTGGTCAAAAAGACATGATTCAGATGTGCCGGGGTTACCTCGGCCAGCAGTTGAGACAGGTCTATAACCGGCGGATGTGTCGTCTGGAAGAAGGTGTTGTAGTAGGGTAGAGTTTCCATCTGCTGCCGGGCGACCTCGGCCAGTTCCTTTCGCCCGTAACCCACATTGACACACCACAGTCCCGCCATGCCGTCCAGTAGTTTGTTGCCGTCCGAGTCCCACAGGTAGATGCCCTCGGCACGTTCAATAATGCGTGCGCCGGTTTTATGCATGCGCCGATGATCGGTAAACGGGTGTAGAAAATGTGCGCTGTCCAGCTCGCGGTATTGCGCAGTCGTCAGAGCCATTCTATAGCCTCCTTTAAAAGCATTATTATCGGTTATGGCGACATGATAGAGAGCCTTGACGATGGGCGTCAATGCTCTTGGGCCACTAATCTTCTGTCAAGATAAAGACGCTTCGGCAGGTCGTGCTGGGACCGGCTGATGCTAGACGTTGAGCAACAGGTGTTCACGCTCCCACGAACTGATGACCTGAAGAAAAGTCTCGTATTCGCTTTCCTTGACTGCATGCCAAGCTGTGACGAAGCGCTGCCCAAGCATTTCTTTGAGATCATCACACTCATCGAGTGCCTGCAGCGACTGCTCCAGGCTGCGTGGCAGTTCGTAGGGCATATCGTAGGCACTGCCGGTAACGGCAGCACTGGGCTGCAGTTTCTGACGCATGCCGAGCAAGCCGCAGGCGAGGCTCGCTGCAATAGCGAGATAGGGGTTAGCATCAGCACCTGGTACTCGGTTTTCTACCCGTCGTGAGTCACGGCTTGAGTCTGGCACCCGCAGGCCCACCGTGCGGTTGTCCAGCCCCCACTGCACGTTGATCGGTGCAGCGTGATAGCGTGTCAGACGACGGTAAGAATTGACGTTGGGTGCCAGTAACGAGAGCGCGGCTGGCAGGTAGCGCTGCAGCCCGGCAATATGTGAATAAAATAGCGCGCTGGCCTCACCATCTGCGTTGCTGAAGATGTTCTCGCCGGTGTCATGGGAGATGACGCTCTGGTGTATATGCATTGCACTACCAGGCTCTTTTTCCATGGGCTTGGCCATAAAAGAGGCATATATCTTGTGCCGTAGCGCAGTCTCACGCATGGTGCGCTTGAATAAAAAGGCCTGGTCTGCGATTGCTACCGGATCGCCATGCAGCAGGTTGATCTCCATCTGCGCAGCTCCGGCCTCATGGTTGAGAGTCTCAAGCGCGATACCAAGGCCCTCGCAATAATCGTACAGATCCTCAAACAGAGGATCAAATTCGTTAACCGCGTCGATCGAGAAGGACTGACGCCCGGATTCGGCACGGCCCGAGCGGCCCACCGGCGGCTCTAACGGGTAGTCGGCGTCCGGGTTCGGCTTGATCAGATAGAACTCCAGTTCCGGTGCAACCACGGGCTCCCAGCCATGTTCGCGGTAGGCGTTGATGACTTTTTGCAGCACGTAACGCGGCGACATCTCGACCGGGCTGCCATCGGCGTAGAAGCAGTCGTGTATTACCAGCGCCGTAGGTTCCTGAGCCCATGGGACAAGCCGGAAGGTATCAAGATCAGGTTTTAGGAAGATATCCTTATCGGCAGGGTCCACTGCGCTTTGGTCTTCGGGGTATTCGCCGGTGACCGTTTGCAAAAAGATCGCCTCGGGAAGACGCATACCGATCTCTTCACTGTACTTGTGGGCAGGAATCAGCTTGCCCCGGGCAATGCCGGTCATGTCCGGGATGACCGCTTCTATCTCGTCAATGCGGTTATCTCGCAGCCATTGGCGAATACTGCGGTCTGGTGCACCGCTGGTGGGCAAAGCGGCTTTGGAAGAATCTGACATAAAGCCCCGAAGACTGTGAAACTCAGCGCGAGTGTACCCGACCCCGTTCGGGGCGCACAGGTGAGGTCTGGGCTGATCCCCCCGGGGACAAAGCGACTGGAATCTACTAGTAAACAGGCTTTGCCGACGTATTCAGGGCTGGGTTTCCGCACAATATCCCCTAATGCAGTAATGAACGCAGTTGACCTCAAGATCCAGGCCGGCCTTAAGACTCAATTTGACCTCAAGGCTCGATATGTAACAGAATGGGCTGGTGCCCGCTCAATGCTCGACGCACGCTGCGCGCGCCTTATAAAGCGCTACGCCGTGGCAATATGTCTATTGCGTAGCGTCGGTGCCGGTAGCGGATACCAACAAAACCCAAGGAGGATAAGAATGGAAAAAGTACAAAAATGGAAAGCGGCTGCAGGTCTGGTAACAGGTCTTGCAAGTCTACTGGCCCTGAGTGGCCCGGCTCTGGCAGTGGACTGCCCGATCAAGATCGGCGGCCTCGCGCCGTTGTCAGCACCCGGTTCGGTGACTGGCGGTGAGGCCATGCGAGTCGCCATGATGCTGGCTGAGCGTGACATCAACGCGGCTGGCGGCGTATTGGGCTGTGACATCGACGTCGTCATTGCGGACACTGAAGGCCTGCCTGAAAAAGCACGCGCCCTGATGGAAAAACTCATTACCCAGGATGGCGTCGTCGCCGTGGGTGGCGGCTATCACAGTTCTGTTGGTGTCGCTGGCAAAGACATTGCCAATGATCGGGGTATCCCAGTGGTGTTTGCTGAGACCTGGAATGACACTATCACCGGCGATAAGCAGAAATACATCTTCCGTATTGCCCCGCTCAGTTCCTGGGCCTCTGGCGTGATCTGGAAGTTTGCTGCCCAGGCACCCGGAGTCAAGAAAGTTGTGATCGTCACGGAAAATACCGATTACGGCATCCCGGCGGCTGCAGAGTGCGAAAAGGGCTTAGCCTCCAAGGGTATCGCCAGCACCACCTTTGGTGTGGATATTGGCACCCAGGATTTCGCAGGCATCGTGGAGCGCGTGAAAGCAGAGAATCCTGATTACTTGATCGTGCTGCTGACGGGTGAGGCTGGCTTCAACTACGCCCAACAGGCGGCGGACGCTGGTGTCGGCCCGCAGGACATGATGTTCCATGCTAACCAATCAGGCCTTGAGAGTAAGGCCTTTTGGGAAAACGTGCCTGATGGCAACTTGTCCTTTATGGCGCGTATTGGCGTACCAGAAACCATGTACAACGAAAGTGCGCTGAAAATGGCGAATGACTACAAGGAGCAGACCGGCAAAACTGGTGTGGAAAGTTATGCCTTGGAGGCTTATGACTCCATCGGCGTGATTGCCCAGGCTATCAACGAGGCCGGCTCTACCAATGGCGACGCTATTGTTGAGGCGCTGGAGAACATCAGCCATGAAGGCACTCTGGGTCGCATCTACTTCCCCTATGGCACGAAGAAAGATCCTTCGGAAGACGGCAAGGGCGACGAGTGGTGGCATCAGTGGCCTGATCCGGCCATCACGATGGTGCAGTATCAGAAAGAGGGTGAGGCCTCCAACACCATGACGATCGTCTATCCAGACGTATACAAAACTGGCGACGCGATCTACGTCGGTCACTGATCACCAACTCTGAGCGGTAACAGCAGCGGGGTGGGCGTATTGTCCGCCCCGCTGGCTTTTTTTTGGCCCCGGTAACGGGTTCACACCGCTTTAGTTGACAGCGATTTAAGCAATGCAGTATTCAAGTATTTTCTGGTGGACCGTTCTCTGGTTGATCTTCTGGGGGGTGACCGGCGGCATCATCACCCGTCGGATTTACCTGCGCAAGGATCTGGATACCTCTAACGCCACACTGGGTGGTTCAGTGATCGGTGCTGCGTTTGGCCCGGTCGGTCTGGTGCCGTTGTGGTGGAAGAGCCCCGAAATCAGTCGGGCAATGATCGCACTGTCCTCCCTTGTGGTGATCGGCATTATTGCTGCAGCCTTTGCCAATGCGGACCCGGAGAATAACTGTGTCTCCAACGGTTCGTTTGTCGCCTCACAGATTACCAACGGATTGATCATCGGCATTATCTACGGCCTGATGGCGCTGGGACTGACACTGATCTTTGGGATTCTGGGTATCGTGAGTTTTGCCCACGGTGCGTTCTATATGATCGGCGGCATGCTGGTTTACCACATTGTCGTAGTCTGGTTTCCGGGCACCCATCCGCTGATCGGCGTGCTTGGCGCCTGTGCGTTTACGTTTGCTTTGGGTGCAACATTCGAGCGACTTTTTTTAACACCCATGTACGACAACCGGGTGGAGCGGCCGATCGAATACGGCATTCTGGTCACTTTTGGCCTCTCGTTCACGCTGACCTATCTGGTGGCGGCCCTCGCTGGGTTCAACCCAGTTAAAGTAAAGCGGTTTTTTGACTTTCCCCGTATCCGGCTGCCCGATAGTTCCGATCCCTGGTTGATCAAGACCAGTCGGGGCAACATGGAACTGTTTGACACGGTGTCGATCTCCAACCCACGATTTGTTGCCGCCATGCTTTCGATCTTGGTGTTGTTGGCACTGCTTTATTTCCTGCACCGCACCTGGACTGGTAAGGGGTTGCGCGCGGTCAGCCAGGATCGCGATGCCGCGGCGATTGCCGGGATCAACCCCAACCGGATGAATATGCTGGCTTTTGCCCTGGGCTCTATGGTCGCTGCGCTTTCGGGTGCCGTATTGGTACAGGCATTTTCGTGGCTGCCCATTGTTGGGCAGATTCCCGAGATGCGCTCGTTCGTGATCGTCGTGCTGGGAGGGCTCGGTTCATTGCCCGGCGCTTTTGTCGGGGGCATCCTCGTGGGGTTGGTAGAAGCGGCGGGAACCGGTTGCGTGCCGAACCCGCAGAAAGCCTCCAGTTATATTCCGGCCTACGGCATGATGATTCTTGTGCTGATGTTGTTATTGCGGCCCATGGGCCTTTTTGGTCGTAAATTCGCGAGCGGGGCGCACGGCAAGTTTTGAGAAAACGACATGTGCCCCACGCGATGGGTATCGCCCTTTTGGCGTTTTTTTTCGCCTTTCCCTTTGTCTATTCGGCTGGCAACTACGACTACATCATGCATATCTGCATCGTTGGCTTTTTCTACGCCATTTTGGCGTCGAGCTGGTCGATGCTGGCAGGGTATGCTGGCCAATTCTCATTCGGCCATATGGCTTTCATGGGGCTGGGCGCGTATACCGCTGCGCTTTTTTGTCATTATTTTTTCATCTCGCCCGAGCCCACTGGCATCTGCACCGAGTTTGCACTGGGCAGCAATTACCTGATTATCAAGAACCCGATCGGAGTGACCTCGACCACACTCACTCAGGATTGCCTGGCACAGGCAATGGAAAAATGGGATGGCGCAGTCACGGTCTCCCCGATGCCAGTCTGGCTTGGGGTGATTCTCGGTACCTTGGTAGGCGGTATCTTCGGCCTGCTTATTGGCTTGCTGGTGTTGCCTCTGCGGGCGGCTTACCTGGCGCTTTTCACCCTGGGTTTCTCCGAGATCCTTCGCGCCACTATCAGTGCCGAGATTCAGATTACCCGAGGTCAGGCTGGAATCGAATTGCCCGGCCTGTTTGAAAACGGCATCACCATTGCCGGGCATTACTTTGGCAAGACTGACAAGATTCCACCTTATTTCGTCATGTTCTTTTTGCTGCTGGGCTGTCTTGCCATTCTTTACTGGTTGTCGCGGTCGCGTTTTGGCCTTTTTGTGCGCGCGTTGCGCGAAGACCAGGACGCTGCCGCTGCGCTTGGAGTTAACACCACCCGCTACAAGATCCTGGTTTTTGTCATTACCTCGATGATGGCCGCGAGCGCGGGAGCGGTGCAGGCACACTATGTCACTATCATTACGCCGAACAATCTCATGATCCTACAGATGAGTCTGGTGGTGGCGATGGCAGTGATTGCTGGGGTGGAGAACTTTGTCGCTGCGGCAATCGGCGCGATCCTGATTGAATTTACGCTGGAAATGCTCCGTACCAGCTTTACCATCGGCGGCATCGAGATCGACATGACGCTGTGGCGGCTGGTGTTCTTTGGTGTGGTATTGATGCTGACCTTGCGTTTTGCCCGCAACGGTTTGCTGGTACCGGTAATTAACTACTTCAGCCGCGGTCATGTGGCAGCTGAAACAGTGGTCCGGCGAAAGCAAAGTGAATCCAGCGAAGGTGCGAGCACTGCGCCCGGCGGACAGGGAGGATCGCCATGATCGAACTGGAAGTCTCTCGATTGAACAAGAAATTTGGTGGGAACCACGTGCTGAAGGATGTCTCCTTCGAGATTAAAGGCGCTGAGATGATCGGCCTGATTGGCCCCAACGGCGCGGGCAAGACCACGCTGACGAACGTGCTGGATGGGGCGGTCAAGCCAAACAGTGGCACCGTGTACCTGAACGGCAAGCGCATTGACCAATTGCCGCCGTTTGAGATTGCCAAGACGGGACTGGGTCGCACTTTTCAGGTGACCCGATCGTTTCGGCGGATGACCGTGCTGGAAAACCTCTATGTGCCGGCGCTGGCGCTTGGCAAGAGTCACACCGGAAATGAAGTCAAGGAGCAGGCGCTGGAAGTGCTGGAGTTTTTGACTATGGAGCACCTGCGCAACGAGTATGCCCGAGCGCTCTCTGGTGGCCAGCAGAAGCTGCTCGAACTGGGACGCCTGCTGATGTTGGACCCGGATATTATTATCCTTGACGAGCCTTTTGCCGGTGTACACCCCAAGTTGATGGAAGTCATTTACGACTATATACGCCGGGCCAATGCCCAGGGTAAGGCGATGATCATCATCAGTCATCAGATGGATTCGATCTTTGCGCTATGCGAGCGATTGCTGGTACTGAACTATGGCGATCTGATTGCTGATGGCACTCCGGAACAGGTCAAGAAAGACCCAGTGGTCATAGAGGCATACCTGGGTACGACAGAAGATCGCTCGGGTACCGGTCACGGTGACGAGACAGAGCAATCACAATGACTGATGCCGACGAAGACATCGTTCTTGAGTTGCGCGACCTGTATGTGGGCTACTACAAGGATCTTAATATCCTGCAGGACCTTAACGTCAAGGCGCGAAAGGGTCAGATTACGGCGATTCTTGGCGCCAACGGGGTGGGTAAGTCAACCGCGCTCAAAGCTGTATTCGGGTTCCTCCGCCCGAATGGTGGACAGGTGTTATTGGAGGGCGAGGACATCATCGATGTGCCCACCCACCAGAGAATTCTCAAGGGCCTGGCCTACATTCCTCAACAACCGGGTATCTTCAAGGATATGTCTGTCGAGGAAAATCTGGAGCTTGGCGGCTGGACTTTCAAGCGTGATAAAAAGCAGATTGCCCAAAAAATGGAGGCAAACTACGAGCGCTTTCCTGTGTTGAAGGAAAAGCGCAAGCAGATCACCGGCGAACTCTCTGGCGGTCAACAGCGGATGGTGGAGATAAGCCGTACCCTGATGGCGGAACCGCGCATGCTACTGGTGGACGAGCCTACTGCGGGGTTGTCGAAGATGCTCTCCGAAGAGGTCTACGACATGTTGATCATGCTCACGGAGGAAGAAAACCTTACGATTCTGCTGGTGGACCAGGAAATTCGCCATGCGCTGCACATCTCAGATTACGTTTATGTGTTGGAACTGGGGCGCAACAAGTTTGAAGGGCCGGCTTCTGATTTTGACGATCTGGAAAAGGCTTTCTGGGTAGCCTAAGCCTATAGGATAAACGGCCGACCTTTTCGGTTACCCGTGACCACAATGCTGTCCCAAAACATCGGCGCGCTCAAAGTGCTGGCCTGTCAGGCCAGTGTTCCACCCGTTCAGACCCCAGCGGATCGTGATGCGCACGTGCGGGCGCTATGTGATCGGATTCGTCAATACCTTGATGGCACCGATACGGTTGATCTTATCGTGTTGCCGGAGTTGTGCACGATGGAGTACTCCGCCGGCGCGTTTTCGCATCTGGACAGCCTTGCAGAGCCTATTGACGGCCCTTCTACCCAGGTATTTTCCCGTCTTGCGCAAGACAGTGGCGCAATGGTGGTTTTCGGCATGGCGCGATCAACAAAGCGGGGCTTCGCTATCAGTCAGCTTATTGTCGACAGCGCGGGCCAGATGGTTGAGTGTTATGACAAGATACATCTTTGCCACTATGGCGCATCAACCGAGAAGGATTTTTTTCAGGCAGGTGAGCGCATTGTCTTTGTCGACCTTAAAGGTTGGCGCATTGCCCCGATCATCTGCTACGACATCCGCATCCCGGAGTTGAGCCGCGCGCTGGTGGTGGATTATGATGTTAATTTACTGCTGCATTGCGGGGCATATTTTCGAGATGAGTCTTTTTCCAGCTGGCACAGTTTTGCTATCACCCGGGCGATGGAAAATCAGATCTACCTTTTAAGCCTGAACCGTGCTGGTACGGACTATGGAGGTTCAATTTTCTGTCCGCCGTGGATGGATGATGATCAGCCGGCGCAGTATTTTGAAACACATGATGAGGACTTTAGGCATTTGGAACTGGATCCTGCTCTGTTGTTAGATGTTCGATCGCAGTACACTTTTCTTAAAGATCGCCATGACATTTATCGGCTCTAGCGCTCGGGTAGTTCATCTCCCGGTGTTACTGCCTGAGACAGTTCCCACCATAGGTGCCGGGTGACGACTGCTAAGTAAGTCAAGCCAACCCAGCGAGAAAAGCATTCGATAGGGAAAACAAAAAGGGCGCCTTTCGGCGCCCTTTTTGCATCAGGCGACAAGGCCTGATTGAACAACAGATCTTAGTAATCGAAACGCAGGATGCCAACACCGGAGCTATCGGCGTTATCGCCATCGTGCACTTCAACGCGGAACTTCGCACCGCCGGAACTCCAGGCAGTGTAGCCGACGCTGATCTCGGACGCGCTGTTCTTCGCACCAGTTTGGATATCGAAGCCCAACATACTGATCGTCGCACTCCAGCCGTCATCCGAGCCGACTTCGTTGAAGTAGGCGCCAAGGCCAACATCACCCAGGGACATGCTGCCGCCAATACCGGACCAGTTGTCGGCACCATCGCGGCTTTCGTACCCACCAGCCAGGCTGAGGCTACCGATGTCATAGGTCAGCACGACGCCGGCCTGGTCAACGTCAGATGCTGCGACCACATCCGCTGCTATGCCGAAAGGACCCATCTGACCGTCATAGCGGGCGCTGTTCTGCATGCGGCCGTTGTTCATGCCGCCGATGCAACCGAAGTTCCAGTGCGGGCAGGATTTCCAGATCACTTTTGTGCCGGTATCCCACTGCGAGCCAAGGGCTAAGCTGCCCCAATCTCCCTTGAGACCGATCACAGTTACGCGCTGGCCAGCACCCGTGCGCCAGGTACCGCTGCCTATGTTCACACCAAACTCATGTTTGGCAAAAACCGACTGGCCGTTACCGAGGTCGTTGCTGGCGTTAAAGCGAAGCCGGGACCAGCCATCGGTCAGGCTTATCTCGGAGCCATCGTACTGCACCATCATCCGGGTAGAGCCCGAGATCGAAACATCTGCGATCGCAGCGGGCGCTGCCAGGATACCGGCAACAGCAATTGCGAAAAGTTTCTTTTGCATTATTTGGTTTCTCCTGATTAGGTAAAAGTGTTGCTCTTGTACAAAAGCGTTCATATTGTCTCAAAAATGTGCCCTAAAAGCACTACTAACTATCTAAAGAAGGGATAAATGTTGCAAAAATGAGACAATTTGCGCGCCTAGGGAAATCTCAAGAAGTATCCAGGGCCCTGGATTAAAAAAATTGTCTTTGGGCGCCTTTTTGGCATCAGGCCATACCGGCTGACTAAACACTAGGATTTAGAAGCCCAGGCGCAGGATACCGACACCTTCGGTATCGGCACCATCGTTGGCGGTTTATTTTCCGGCGCTGGTGTCGCCACCAAGATGGATTCTGGAGTTCGCCCAGATCGCCCCGTCGGCAACTGAACCAGTTTGTTGATTGGCCTCCACCAATGGGGGCAAGCCCCGCGTCAAGGCCAAAGTCTGAGCCCGTACCAGGAACGTCCTGTCGATAGCAGTTCGCTGCAGATGACGCGAGGACCCTAGGCGGAAAGAGCATATAGCCAACTTTCCAGCGTCGTCCCCGCCACCGGCGACGTGTCTCAAAGCACGACGGTCGGGCAGTTCTTGACGGCAGCCGGGCGAGGGGCTCGTTCAGAAATCGGTTATACTGACGTTGTAGAGTCAAGCAGACTTGCGAAGACCCTTGGAGGGACTACCCTGACTACGAAAATATCCTGACGAGGCTTGTTTTGTGAGGAAACCCAAACACCATTTGTCTCATTGGTCAGGCCTCTTTTTGGCAGCGGCTACGTTCTTCCTGTTGAGCGGGTGCGCACGGTTCGAAGTGCCGCCAGCCGACGCTGAGAGTCGTTCCGGTACCAGCGTCGTCACGAAGGACAGCAGTGATGGGCTCGGCCGTCACGAAGTTGGGTCGGGCATCACATTATTTCGATGGGGTGACAAAGATAACCCTTCAGACCGACAAGCGCCACTGGATGAGGCCGACCCCGAATATGCCGAGTACCTCGAATGGAAGCGCTGGCGTGAATTTAAGGCTTACCAGGAATGGAAAGCCCAGCAGGGCGCGGCCAGTCCAGAGTCCTGATCTTGTCGTATCAGGCTGCAGCAGCCTGGCCAGTGTGAGCTTAGGGCGAAAAGCCAAGTCGCTTTAGTTGCTATCGGCAGCCGTCAGGCTCTCAAAGAGTACTTCCAGAATACGGTTTCCCAGTTCGCTTTGCTTGTCGTTCGAATCCAGTGCGTCAACGCGGGTTAATTCGCCCGCCGGTGTCAGTACCAGCTGAATATCTTGAGCCGGCGCGCTGACGTCCTCCTTCCAGAAAGCGAGACTTTGCACCCAGCTTTTGTCCCGCATGATGCTCGGGTCATCGTAACGTATCACGAAACGCAATGCCGACTTGTCGCGACTTGCCAGTGAGAAACCGGTATCTTGCAGTTGCCAGTCAAGGCGTTTCCAAACGCCTGCGGCCGCGCCGGGAACCACCAGGGTGAGATAGCCTGTAGCGGTTTCTTCCAGCGCCAAACTTGATGTATCTTTGGTTTCGACAGCGGCAACCTGTTCGGGTTCACCGGCGAAGGTGCGCAGTTGTACCCCAAGGCGCTTAATGAGCGCGTTTGCCGAATCGGTGTTGACGGCGTTGCCCTTGTCGTCTTTGATCGAAACCGTTGGGCCGTTCTTGCTTTGCTCCAAAGTGATGCGATAAATGATCGGGTCACTCAACCAGGGAATCCAATCCTTCCAGCCACCTTCGCTATCAGGCGTTTTGGTATCGTAATGGACTCGCAGATATCCCTGATCAGCACGACTTGAGATGATGTGCAGCCCCATATTGACCGTTGCGGTATCTAGCCGCTCCCAGCTGTTCTGGGAGGTGTCATCGATCAGCAGGATCTGTTGCCCGTTTCGGGTAGTGATCGTCAATACACCTTTTTCTTTTAGTACTTTTGCAATGGCTTCATTGCGAGCCTCGTAAAATGCCTCGAGACTGAGATCCAGTTCTGTCGAGTGGTCCTGTCGCCATTTGAGGAAGTCCTGAAACTCAGCCATTTTCTGGAACTTCTCGAACTGCGAGTACTGACCCAACTCTGCACTGCTCGCATCGCGCGCTGCAGCGGAGAACACTTGGCCGCTGGCATTCTCTTGTAGTGGTGTCAGGTCAGGCGGTACCTCGAGTTGAGCAGTATTGTTCCAGTCAGGAGTGGCGCGCTCAAGCTCTTCGGTGGAACTGCAACCGTGTAACGCCAATAGGATCAGTGGTGCGAGAAGGAGTAGGCGCAGGCGCAGGCGCAGGCAAATCTGAATCATATTGCAGGTTTTTAGTTGAGATCAGGGTGGGTCATTGAGAATACTTGACTCAGACACTCATTATAATGGGATTGTACTTGGCTGAGCGGAGCTGGTGAGCGGATTGTTGGTTTTGGATGAACAAGACAAGGCACTGATTACAGGCTTGCTGCTGGCCGGGGGGCGGGCACGTCGGATGGGCGGCGAGGACAAAGGGCTTTTGCCCCTTGCGGGGCAGCCGCTTGCCGCATGGGCTCTTAAGAACTTGTCAGCTCAGGTGGATTCTCTCCTGATCAGCGCTAACCGCAACCACGAGCGCTACCGTGAGCTCGGTGCCGAGGTCGTCAGCGATACCTTGGGAGATTTCTCCGGCCCTCTGGCGGGTTTTGCAGCAGGACTTGCGCAAATCCAAACCCCATGGCTGGTTACTGTGCCGTGTGATTCGCCATTGGTTGTGCCTGATTATGTCAGCCGGCTTTGGGCTGCTATCGAGCCTGGAGGGATCGACGCTGTGGTTGCGCACGATGGAAACCGGCTCCAGCCTGTGTTTAGCCTGCTAAGACGAGATGTTCTGGGCGATCTGGAGGCTTTTCTTGACCTTGGCGAACGCAAGATTGACCTGTGGCTGGAGCGCCTGTCATGGTGCATTGTTGACTTTTCGGACGCCCCCGACATGTTTCTCAATGTCAATACACCCGAGGACTTAGCGCGGGTTGAGGCTAGAATCACGGCTATCAGTGATATTGATGCCTAATGCCTTTTGCGGCGCAGATATAATTACGGTTAAATTGACTCCTCGGCACTATTGGCCGGCACCTAATTATGGATTTATTCAAAGACGCGGAGCAGTTACGGGAAATTCCACTTTTTGCCCGGCTTGAGCCTACCCGCTTGAAGCTATTGGCTTTCTCCAGCGAGGAAGCGAGTTTTGATGACGGCGATATTATCTTTACGATGAACTCGTCCTCTGACAGCGCCTACGTGATCATGTCGGGCGAGGTTGAGGTATTTTTACGCAAAGAGGCGACGGGTGAGCCAATTGCTGTGCTCCCGGCCAATGATCTGGTTGGAGAGATGGGCGTTATCGGCAACCAGCCCCGGGTTGCCACCTTGAGAGCCAAAGGGCAAGTGCGTTGCTTACGAATTCTGGCGGATGATTTTCTTGATTTATTAAAAGATAACCCAGAGGTGTCGCTAAGCGTGTTGCGCCAATTGGTCGATCGACTGACCAAAGCATCCCAGGCCCTGGAGGCTATGCGCAGTAGCATGCCAGCGGCATCCGATTCGCCAACGCCCTGACTTTCGTGGATTGCCACCGCTTTGACGCATTATGGCGCCGTGCAGGCGGAGGGTTGGACTCGCACCCCCTATTTGATTTGCTAACCGATTATTACCAGGAGGCACACCGCCACTATCACAACGGACATCATATTGTCGTCTGCCTTCAAGCGTACGATGATGCTGCGGTCGCAATCGGGGCCGATGATGCAGTTGAAATGGCGTTGTGGTTTCACGATGCCATCTATACGCCAGGCGCGAGTGATAACGAGGCGCGCAGTGTTGCGTGGTTCCAGGAACTGGCTGCAGGTCAATTGCCAGGCTCTTTTATTTCTGAGGTAAGTCATCTGATTATGGCTACGTGCCACACCGATCTGCCCGTAGTATCTGGTGCAAAGTTTGTGGTTGATGTGGATCTTTGGGGTCTGGGGCAGGCCTGGGAAGGATTTTTCGCCGATACCACGGCGATTCGACGAGAGGCACCCCAGTTAACCGATGAAGATTTTGCCCGTGGCCAGCGCAAGTTCTTTGAGCCGATACTGCAAAGAGCACACATTTACTTTACCTCACACTTCCAACACCATTTTGATGGTGCCGCCCGCGATAATATCCAGCATCTGCTGGATCACCTGGATTCCAAGGTAGCCTGGCAATAGATCTGTGGCGCGCGTGGCGTAGGTTATCCGCGGCACATCACCAGACCATTATCACAAGAACATCCCGCTATGTTTAATAAGTTATTGGTGGCTAACCGCGGTGAGATTGCTTGTCGCGTAATGCGTACAGCGAAACATCTCGGCATTAAGACTGTGGCTGTTTATTCCGATGCTGATCGGGATGCTTTACATACCTTGATGGCAGACGAGGCGGTGCATATTGGTAAAGCTCCTTCGGCCGAGAGTTATCTGGTGGTCGATAACATCCTTGAGGCCTGTCGCCATACCGGGGCAGATGCGGTTCACCCCGGTTACGGTTTTTTGTCGGAAAATAGCGGATTTGTCGCAGCGGCCGAAGCAGCCGGCGTCACATTCGTTGGACCGTCGATTAATGCCATTCAGGTGATGGGTGACAAGATCGCGTCCAAGGCTCTGGCCGGCTCTGCAGGGGTTCCGACCATCCCCGGGTACAACGGCGTATTGGCAGATGCGGACGAGGCCGTTGCGCGGGCGGGGGCTATCGGGTATCCGGTAATGCTCAAGGCCAGCGCCGGTGGCGGTGGCAAAGGTATGCGCATCGCTCGCGATGAAGCGCAATGCCGTGAGGGTTTTGCGCGGGCTTCCAGCGAAGCGCGAGCCAGCTTTTCCGATGACCGGATATTTGTCGAAAAGCTTATTAGCCAACCACGACATATCGAAATCCAGGTTTTGGCCGATACCTATGGCAACTGTATTCATTTAAACGAGCGCGAATGCTCCATTCAGCGTCGCCACCAGAAAGTACTTGAAGAGGCGCCGTCGCCGTTTATTGACCCGGCAACCCGGGCGCAGATGGGGGCCCAGGCCATCGCCCTGGCACAAGCCGTCGACTATTGCTCGGCCGGTACTGTGGAGTTCATTGTTGACGATGCGCGTAACTTCTATTTTCTGGAGATGAATACGCGCCTGCAGGTAGAGCACCCGGTGACCGAACTGATCACCGGTATCGATCTGGTTGAGTGGATGTTACGTATTGCCGCCGGTGAGCCTTTGGCATTAACCCAGGATGATGTGGGCATCAGCGGCTGGTCTATCGAATCCCGGGTTTATGCAGAGGACCCTTTCAGGGGGTTCGTACCCTCGACCGGGCGTCTGTTGCGTTTTCGCCCCCCAGCCGAGTCGGCAACTGTGCGGGTAGATGCCGGGGTCAGTGAAGGCAGTGAGGTCAGTATGCACTATGATCCGATGGTTGCTAAGCTGGTTACCTACGGGCCTGATCGCAACAGCGCCACTGCCGCCATGTGTCGCGCACTGGATCGATTCCAGGTCAAGGGGATTCAGAGCAATATCCCTTTCCTAGCGGCCCTGGTAATGCACCCGCGCTTCGTTGCAGGAGAGCTGACCACTGGGTTCATCGAAGAGGAGTACCCCGAGGGCTTTGCTGCCGCCAGACCGTCAGATCTCATTGTGTGCCGTATCGCCGCACTTGTTGCTGTGATCCATGAGCACTGGCGCACCCGTGAACAGTTTGGTTCTGCCAATCAGCCATCAACCAGTGTGCGCCATGTACGGATCAATGATGCCCAGCATGCGGTTCAGGTATATCGCGATGGACTGAGTTGGTCGGTTAATGTCAATCACGAGCGGGTGAAACTCGAGCTGCCCGAGTCAGTCTTTAGTCCGGTGGTCGACTTCATTGCAGACGGTATTGCCTGTAGCGCCCAGGTGCATCGTCAAGGATTAATCTATGAAGTGTTCCATAGCGGCACCCTGGTGCAGGCTATGGTGCTTGAATCCTACAGCGCGGGACTGTATGAACTGATGCCCCGTAAGATCATTTTGGACCTGTCCCATCTGGTGCTTTCTCCCATGCCAGGTTTGTTGGTATCACTGTCGGCAGAAGCTGGCGACGTGGTCAAGGCAGGCGAGGAGCTTGGGGTGATCGAGGCGATGAAAATGGAAAATGTGATTCGCGCGCCACGCGATGGCACTGTGGCTGCGGTCCATATCCGTGACGGTGAGGTCCTCGAGGTCGATCAGGCGATACTTGAGTTTGAGCAGCCGGCATGAGCGAGGATACGGTTTCTAGTCTGGCTGATGCTCTTTGCAGCGGGGACCGTCGGGCTTTGGCACAGGCCATCACTCTGGTGGAATCAACCCGTGACCAGCACCGG
>JAPKAJ010000208.1 GCA_028825345.1 Arenicellales bacterium
GTTTCAGTACCGTCGAGGCGCAGTTGATGATTCGAGGGTGCCGGGGCCTGAATCTGGTAGGTGGCGATCTGGTTGAGGTTGCACCACCGTTTGATCCCAGTGGTAATACCGCTCTGACGGGAGCGACCATGATGTTCGAGATTCTGTGTGTCGTAGCCGACGCTATATCTTCCCGTAAAATTTCCTGAAAGAAAGGATAAGCTCACACTTGAGAATGTGGGAGACAATCCAGTTGGAGTAACGAGTCACGCCGATTCACTGGTGTACCAGACCAAGTCGACCTTAATAATCCAATCCCTCTTAACCGAACAGGAGTACTCCGATACGCAGGTAGTTTAGGACTGTCGTACCAAGGTCGGCGAAACAAGCGCGCTCTTTAAGGGGTAGGCTTGACTTTCAGCCGGAAACCAGGTTATGAGAGGCCCCTTGGTGACAAATTAACCTGCACTTTTGTACGCGAACTGAAATGTTTGGGTAACCAGGACATTAGGCAGTCTTTCGCAGGGTATCCAGGAAGTCACTGATGGGTCGCAATTTTCCACCCGCTGACCTAGAAGTCGTCCTTTGTGCCCGGAGTATTGTGCTGATGGGCGCGCCCGGGCTTAGCAGTTGGAAAGGCAATTCTTGGTATAGCGGCAACTTTTTAACGCTATGGGTCGGACGGATTGATGTTTACGTAAACGTCAATCTATAATTTCCCCTGAAAGCTCGACCAGTTTTGTACAGTTCTCGCTGTTAAAGGAATCCCGTATGTCTCAATATACCGCCCCATTAAAAGATTTGCGTTTTACCCTTAAGCATCTGGCAAATCTTGAAGAGATTGCATCCTGGCCGGGCTGCGAGGACGCCACTACAGACCTTGTCGATGCAGTGCTCGATGAGGCCGCGAAATTCGCGTCAAACGTGCTCGCTCCGCTCAATAGGGCTGGGGATCAAACCTGGCCAACGGTGACTAATGGTGAGGTCACAACCGTGACGGGATGGAAAGAAGCCTACCGCCAATTCACCCAAGCCGGTTGGACAGGTCTGGTTCTGGATCCTGAGTACGGCGGCCAAGGATTGCCACAGACGGTCGCTTGTGCGGTACAGGAGATGTGGGATGCGGCAAATATGGCTTTTGGTCTTTGCCCGATGCTATCGCAGACTGCTGCCGAAGCCATTTTTCTTAAGGGTACTAAAGAGCAAAAGTCGTTGTTCCTTCCGCGGCTGGTGTCTGGAGAATGGACAGGCACCATGAATCTGACCGAACCGCAGGCAGGGTCAGATCTTGCAGCGGTACGCACCCGTGCAGTGCTCAGTGATGACGGAGATTATCGGCTGAGCGGGCAGAAGATCTTTATCACCTACGGCGAGCATGACCTCAGCTCGAACATTATTCACCTGGTATTGGCGCGTACTCCTGAAGCTCCAGAAGGGGTTAAAGGGATATCGCTGTTCATTGTGCCTAAGTTCATTTTGAACGATAAGGGTGAGCCAGGCGCACGTAACGATGTCTACTGCGTTTCGTTGGAGCACAAGCTAGGCATCCATGGCAGTCCTACTGCGGTGCTGTCCTACGGCGACCAAGGCGGCGCAGTGGGTTATCTTGTTGGCGAGGAAAATCGGGGCCTGGAGTACATGTTCATTATGATGAATCGGGCCAGGCATGCAGTGGGTATCGAGGGTTACGGGATCGCCGAGCGGGCCTACCAGAGGGCATTGAACTTTGCTCGCGAGCGAGTCCAGGGCCGAGCGGTAGGGGCTGCCAGTAGCGAGCGATCACCCATTATCCGCCACCCGGATGTACAACGCATGTTGCTCGATATGAGAAGTCGCATCGAGGCCATGCGAGCGCTTTCACTGTATACCGCCGCCGCTGCCGATCGCGCGAGCCATCACCCCGACCCCACCGAGCGCACTCGTGGGCAAAGCTGGGTCGATATGTTGATTCCGGTCGTCAAGGGGTGGAGCTCGGAAGTGGGCAACGAAATTGCTGCCCTGGCCCTGCAGGTGCATGGCGGAATGGGCTTTATCGAGGAAACCGGGGCCGCCCAGCATTACCGTGACGCGCGAATTACCACGATATATGAGGGGACTACCGGGATCCAGGCGGCAGATCTTGTGGGTCGCAAACTGCTGCGAGATGGCGGTGAGACCGCAGCAGTTGTGATCAACGTGATGCGCGCTGAGCTCGTGCAGATTTGCGAGTCAAGCGCTATCGATGTCGTGGAAATCGCTGATGCGGTATCGGAACTGGTGGACAGATTGAGCGAGGCGAGTGAGGCATTGCTCGAACGTGCTACGAACGATCCCAGAGCACCTTTTGCAGCTTCGTTCAGTTACCTGATGCTCTGGGGGATCGCTGCCGGCGGCTGGCAGATGGCGCGGGCCGCTGAGGCTGCACAGCGTTGTCTTGAGACTGGTGATGGGGACAACGAGTTTTATCGATCCAAGTTGCTGAGTTGCCTGTACTACGCCCGCCAGGTTGTTCCCCATGGCGAAGCCCATGCCCGTGCGGTGCTGGCCCCTGAACTATCTTCGCAGGAGATAGACGAACTTGTGGTCTGACGTCAGGCGAGCTTTAGACCGTTCGCAACCGGTTGTTGTGGTTGCGCTAAAACCACGGATCCGTCCGCTTGGGGGAAACCCGTAACAAGACACTGTGAGCGGATCGGTCCGATCTGTTTTTCGGGGAAGTTAATCACACCGATCACCTGTTGACCCACCAGATTATCTGGTTGGTACAAATCGGTGATCTGGGCGCTGGATTTTCGTACACCGATTTTTGGTCCAAAATCCACGTGCAGAATGTAGGCCGGCTTGCGCGCCTCCTTGAACACTTCGGCCGAGATGATCGTCCCCACCCGAAGGTCGACCTGCGCAAAGTCTGCCCAGCTGATCGTATCCATAGTTGCTCCTTTTTGGGTTGACCCGGCTCAGGTGGTCCGGGGTGGCGTGATGTCGAGTTGGCCTTGAAGGTCTTGAATTTCCCCAATTGGCTCAAGTGCATGACGCTGGGGGATGATTTCGTCGAGCCATTGAGCAAGGGGCATCAGTAGTGGATCGCCAAGATGCTGTTGCAGCAGGTTGATGACGCGGGGGAGGTGTCGAAGGTACGCGGGCTTATCATCGCGCAGGGCAAGCCGGCTGAAGATACCGGCGACTTTGCAGTGGCGTTGTGCGCCCAGCACCCGGTACCAGGCATTGAAGTTTTCCGTATCCTCGAGCGACATGACCTTCAGATAACGTCTTCGCATCGTGTTAACCAGTTCGGGGTTTAGATCGCGGCGTGCATCTTCCAGCAGGGAGACCACGTCATAGGCTATTGGTCCGATTCGTGCATCCTGAAAATCCAGCAGGCCAATTTTCCCCTCGGGTGATTCCCCTGGAATCCACATCAGGTTATCTGCATGGAAATCGCGCAGCACCAGGGTGGTGACCGGGGGTGGTAATGCCTCGAATATGGCTTTCCAGATCTGCTGGTAACGCTGCCGATCAGTTTGGATCACTTTGGCACCTGTAACCAATGGGGCATACCAGTCCACCATCAGTAAGGCTTCGTCCATGAAAGCACTAAGGTCATAGGCGGGTAAGGCGAGGTCCGTGGCCCTTGCCTGCTGGTGCAGCGTGGTGAGTACATCAATGGCATAACAGTACAGAGTCTGCTCATTCTCGCCGGCATCCAGCAGCGCAGTAAAAGTGTCGTTGCCGAAATCCTCTATCAGAGCAAAACCGTTAGCGTTATCCACTTTGCCGATCTGTGGTGAGCGCAATCCCAGTGTCGCCAGGTGTTTCGCTATGCGTACAAAGGCGTCGACATTTTCATAATCCGGCGGCGCATCCATCAGAAGCCATTGCCCGTCAGAAGTTGCCAGGCGGAAATAACGACGAAAAGAAGCATCCGGGCACAACGGCTGCAAGCCAACATCAGCGAGGCCCGCCTGGGACAGGAATGTCCGGCGCAGGGTGTCTCTGGTTGGGGTGTCAGTCAGCAAGGCTGGAAATAAAAGCGAAGTTGTGATTTGTCGGTATTACCTTAGAAGATACCATGCAGACGCCACTGGCCGCTGTTCAGGTCACGGAAAATCCAGGTTTTTATGACACTTGTTGTGTCCTGGTAGTAATCACGGCGCACCGGGTGGTCATCCCACCAGCCGCTGCAGATGCGCTCCCGGCAGCCCAGTTGCTGCAGCAATCCCTGGCCCGTCTGGACAGGGCGAGGGGCTTCAAGCAGCCACAAGGGTCGTTGTGCGCCACCAGACAGGAGTCCAGTTTCACCCGGCGTGCAATGGTGCCAGGCTTTTTCCGGCCTATGGTCAG
>JAPKAJ010000209.1 GCA_028825345.1 Arenicellales bacterium
TATGGAATCCAAGTGTTTGACTGGCAGTGGCACAAAAGGTTCGTCAGAATAACTTCTGACTATCATCTTCCAGAGCGCACAGTGTTAGTACTCAATACCTTGTTGTTTCTGATGGCCCGACAATAATGACCGGTTTATCACGCCTTTTTAAGGGCCACCTGCTGCAGTGGCTGCTGCGCGGGCTAGGCGTGATTGTCCTTGGGGCTTTGTTTTACCGTTACCTCGTCCACGATGGCGATTTTGATGTGTACTGGGCTGCGACCTTTCGTTTTCTGCATGGACTCAAGGTACACATATACGAGCAGAACGTTTTCACATATCCCACCTTCGCTTCCTTTTTGCTGCTACCGGTTTATCCATTGGGCTATTCCGTGGGCAAGATTCTTTTTTTTGTCGTGAACGTTCTGATTCTGGTGGGCGCGGTCCGGGTATGTCAGCGTGAAATTCTGTTGGAAACGCCGGCACGCATAGCAATTATCACGATCAGCCTATTGTTTTCCACACGGTCGATGCTGGCGGTCTTTAACAATCAACAGACCGATATTTTGATCTTTGGTCTGATGGTATTTGGCCTTGCAGCTTATGTTCGGCGTCCACTTGCCGGGGCGAGCCTGATGGCACTTGCTGTCGCGCTTAAAGCCAATCCGCTTTTTATGATATTACTCCCAGCGTTCAAGAAACGCTGGAGTATGGTCGCTGTATTTCTGCTGGTGACCGTCGGGCTGATCGTCGCTCCCGATATCGCCAAATACGCTGTCACCGATACCTGGACAGAGTCGGAGTTCACCGTGCCCGGGTCGGTATTGGCAAAGAACGACATTGTTCCCCAAGGCTATTTCAGGGCCGAGGCGGGAGATCAGGGTCTCTGGGGTTACCTGCGTGAGCATTACGCGATGACGCTTTCAGCATCCCCAGATGGAGTACGCTGGTGGCAGGATCGGGACAGCAAGGGTAATCAGTCGCTATACCGTATTGTGGCATCCCATCTGGGGAAAGCCATACCTTCCAATCTGGTACTTCTGGGCCTATGCGCCTTTTTTGGATTGCTGTTGCTTGGGGCAACCCGGCGACAGGGGGATTCGATTTTTGTCCTGGGGTTACTTTTTTATACCGCCTTTGTTTTGATTGGGCCGCAGTCCTCAAAACCACATTTCATTGCGTTTTTCGGGCTCTTGCTGTTCTGTTGGCAGGACGCGCTACTGAATCGCTCATGGCTCAAAGGGATCTGCCTTGCGTTGTTGTCGGGCTTGCTAGGGGTTAAGGCAGTCGCAGGTCTTCTGCCGGCTGGACCGCTGGCAAGGGATCTTGTTGGCCTGGCCGGATTTGCCCTATGGCTTTACAGTTACATGTTGTTGATGATCAGTGGTCACTCTAAGCCCCTATCGCTCACCAAAACGTAAGCGCCACACCAGAATCAGCGCCTCTTTGAAGGTGTACCCCGACATCTTCGAGACGCCATCAACCCGGTCGGTAAAATGAATCGGCACCTCGGTTACTGATAATCCTGCCTGCAAGGCGCGCCATGTGGTCTCGATCTGAAAGCCATAGCCCACTGCGCTGATTCGGCTAAGGTCAATTTCCTCAAGGGCTTTGCGGGTAAAGCATTTAAAACCTCCTGTCAGATCGCGGTAGCGCACCCCAAGGATGACTCGCGCGTAGAGATTGCCAAAGCGCGAAAGCGCCAGGCGCCGTAGTGGCCAGCCGGACACGCCACCACCCGCCATCCAGCGACAGCCAAGCGCAATGTCAGCCGTGTCTGTCGCCGCCAGCAGACGAGGGAGATCTTTGGGGTTATGGCTGAAATCGGCGTCTATCTCGAAAACATGGCTGTAATCGCGCGCAAGTGCCCAGGAAAACCCACCGAGATAAGCTCGGCCAAGACCGTGCTTGCCTGGGCGGTGCAGCACATGGATGCCCGGATCTTCGCTCGCGCATGTATCAGCCAGCCTCCCGGTGCCATCAGGAGAGTTGTCATCAATGATCAGAAGATCCGCCTCTGGGAGGGCAGCGCGTACCGCTTGGACGAAGGGAATCAGGTTGTCACGTTCGTTGTAGGTAGGGATAAGGATCAGGGGTTGGGTCATGGGAGGTTGACCAGTAGTTATATCGCTGAGGGTTCGGGATGCTAATCTTAACCGGCCCGTATCGCGCCGGGGCCTTGCGGGCTCGGTTCGAGCCTTTGCGCTCAAAATAGCCGATCAGTTCTGAACTTTCCCCCGGGAGTTATTGCCAATGCCCAGTCACGCTTTTCTTGAACACACCGGTGTCCTGGCCTTCGCCCATCGTGGTGACAGCGAGGCCGCCCCGGAGAACACGGCGGCCGCTTTCGAGAGCGCCGTCGCTCAGGGCTTTCAGTATCTGGAGACCGATGTGCACTGCACCTCCGACGGCGTACTACTGGCCTTTCATGATGATCGACTCGACCGGGTGACTTCAGACCGTGGGCGCATCGCCGCGCTGGATTATTCGGTGATTGCCCGGGCCCGGGTTAACGGCCGGGAACCGATTCCACTGCTGGAAGAGCTGCTGGCTGCGTTTCCCCTGACCCGCTTCAACATCGATCCCAAGTCCGACGAAGCCGTCGAGCCACTGATCGAGGTCATCCGCAAAACCCGCGCCCAGGAGCGTGTCTGCATCGGATCTTTTTCCGACAAGCGTCTGCGTCACATCCGTGCGGCATTGCCAGGGATTTGCACCTCGATGGCCACTTTTGAGACAACCCGGGCACGTCTGGCCAGCATTGGTGTGCCGACCGGGCCTTTGCAGGCAGCGTGTGCCCAGGTGCCGGTGTGGTGGAACGGAATCAAGGTGGTTGATGGCCGATTCATTCGCGCTATGAAAGTACGCGGCCTGCATACTCATGTCTGGACGGTGAACGAGCGCGAGGAAATGAATCGGTTACTGGATCTGGGTGTGGAGGGCCTGATGACCGATCGCCCAGCTGTACTTAAATCAGTATTACGCTCGCGAGGTCAATGGCATCAGTTAGATTGAGCGTCGACTGGGTCGCGGACCAGGCGAAAGAAAAACATTCCGGCAAAGAACAACAGTGCCACCGATAGAATGCCCAGACGTGGGTTGCCACTGAGGTAGGTGATCGTACCCATCATCACTGGGCCGAAAACCGCTGCCGCTTTACCCACCACATTATAAAAACCGAAGAACTCCGCATTCTTTTCTTCGGGAATCAGGTGGCTGAACATGGAGCGACTAAGCGCCTGGATACCACCTTGCACGAGACCGATCACCGCAGCCAGGATATACATCTGCAGCGCCGTTTCCATAAAGTAAGCGAAAACAGTCACTCCGATATATACCCAGATACAGATCCAGATACCCCGCTGGGCGCCGTAACGCTCGCCCAGGCGGCCAAACACCAGCGCTGCCGGAAAGCCAATGAACTGCACCAGCAGTAATGCCGTGATCAGGTTATCGGACGACAGCCCAATGGTGAGGCCAAAATCAACCGACATGCGCACAATGGTGTCGACCCCATCGATATACAGCCAATAGGCCAGCAAAAACATCCAGGCACCACGATGCTGGCCCAGGTTTGTCGCAGTATCCCGCAATGCTGCAAAAGTCCCCTTGATGTCCACACCGCGTCGTCCGCTATTTGGCAGTGGCTCATCGACATACAAAAACAACGGTATGGAAAATACTGTCCACCATACCGCGACGGTAATAAAGGACCAGCGCACACCTTGGGCCGCATCGGCCAGCCCGAACAGCTGCGGTTTAAGGGTCATCAGCACGTTAATCAGAAAGAGCAGGCCACCTCCAAGGTATCCCAGGGCAAATCCGAATGCAGAAATACGGTGGCGGGCTTTTTTCGGAGCGACGATGATCAGTAGTGAATCATAGAAAGTGTTGGCACCGGAGAAACCCACAACCGCGATCGCGTAGAGCAAAATGGCAAATGGCCACATCCCAGCCTGGACCAGGTACAAGGAGCCAGTTGCCAGAACGCCAAGGCAGGCAAAGGTGGCCAGCATGCGTTTACGTAATCCACCGGTATCGGCCATGGCACCGAGAATCGGCGCCAGGATCACAATGATGAGGCTGGCAACAGAATTACCGACCCCCAGGTAAAAGGTACTATGGGTGAGAGCCACATCCTGACTCCAGTACTGCTTGAAGAAAATCGGGAAGAATCCTGCCATCACTGTGGTTGCAAAGGCAGAGTTGGCCCAGTCATAAAGAGCCCAGGAGACCGTGCGTCGGCTATCAGAGGTAATCATGGGG
>JAPKAJ010000210.1 GCA_028825345.1 Arenicellales bacterium
TATCAGCTTGGTATCGAGCGCGGGTCTAACGGCCGCCGTGTTACATCTGTTCAATCATGCCTTGATGAAGGGAGCCCTTTTTCTCGCACTTGGTTGTGTTGCTTACCGGTTGGGTAGCGTTCGCCTTGGTGCGATCGCGGGCCTTGGGCAGCGCATGCCCTGGACAATGGCCGCTTTCCTAGTCGGGGCACTCAGCTTGATTGGCATCCCGCTAACGGCTGGTTTCGTCAGCAAATGGTATTTGATCCTGGCAGCGGTAGAACGCGGCTGGTGGCCACTCGTGGTGGTCGTCATCGCCGGCTCACTGCTGGCAATTATTTATGTCTGGCGTGTTGTGGAGATGGCGTATTTGCGTCCTCCGCCGGAAAAGTTGTCAGTGACGGAGGCCCCGCTATCCTTGTTATTGCCGACGTGGTTGTTGGCGGGGGCCAATGTTTATTTCGGGATTGATACACGATTTAGTGTTGGCATGGCGCGGCAGGCTGCGGCTTTGTTGACAGGGTCGAACGGATGAGCGACCAAGTGGCTCTCATCGGTGTGGTAGTCGTCCCGCTATTAGGGGCTTTGGCCGTGATGTTGGTAGGTTCCAGGCCAAATCTGCGCGAAGCCATGAGCCTCGGGGCTGGCGTGGTTTTGCTGGCATTAGTCGTGCGGCTACTACCCCGGGTGCTGTCTGGCGATTGGCCCGCGACGGTCTTGGCAGAGCCAATACCCGGCTTATCACTGGCTTTCAGTGCCGAGCCGTTGGGGGTGTTGTTCGGATTGATTGCGAGTTTTCTTTGGATTGTTACCACGGTCTACTCAATTGGATACATGCGCGGTCATGGTGAAGCCCATCAGACTCGGTTTTACGCTTTTTTTGCAGTTGCCATGGGTTGCACGATGGGTGTCGCATTTGCCGACAACCTCTTCACTTTGTTCGTGTTCTACGAATTATTGACTTTGTCGACGTATCCGCTGGTGACCCATGCGGGGACTCGAGAGGCGCGTCAGGGTGGCCGGATCTACCTCGGCATCCTGATGGCAACTTCTATGGGGTTTTTACTGTTGGCTGTTGTGTGGACCTGGCAATTGACGGGCAATCTCCGTTTTACATCGGGTGGCATTCTCGCCGGAGCGGCCTCGCCGCTGGTTATTGGGGTGCTGTTCGCGCTCTATGTGTTTGGTATCGGTAAGGCCGCGCTGATGCCTTTTCATCGTTGGTTGCCCGCGGCGATGGTGGCACCAACACCCGTCAGCGCGCTGCTACACGCTGTAGCGGTTGTTAAGGCAGGGGTCTTCGCGATCCTTAAGATCACGGTTTATATCTTCGGGTTAGATCTGCTTCGAGATACTGGCGTGACCGATTGGTTATTGTGGGTCGCGGCGTTCACCATCCTGGTGGCGTCGGTGATTGCACTGCGCCAGGATAACCTCAAAGCGCGTCTTGCTTATTCAACAATTAGCCAGTTGTCTTATATTGTTATGGGTGCATTACTGGTGAATTCGACGGCGCTGGCCGGCAGCACCTTGCACCTTGCAACCCATGCATTTGGCAAAATCACCTTGTTTTTTTGTGCTGGGGCCATTCTCGTTGCTAGCCACAAGACCAAGGTTAGCGAGTTGGATGGCTTGGGTCGCCAGATGCCGTGGACTATGGGCGCGTTTTTCTTGGCAAGTCTCAGCATCGTCGGGCTGCCGCCAATGGGCGGTATGTGGAGCAAGTGGTATCTCGCTCTTGGCGCAATTGATGCGGGATATGCTGTCCTCGTGGGAGTGCTAATGGTGAGCACCTTGCTGAACATTGCGTATTTGATTCCGGTGCCTATTCGCGCTTTTTTTGGTAAGGCGGACGCTGGCAGTGAAATACAGATTCGAGAGGCGCCGATTGCGTGCCTGCTTGCCATGGGTGTGACAGTGGCCGGGTGCGTCGCGTTGTTTTTTAACCCCACTTGGATCGTGCAATTGGCCCGCCAGTTTGTTGAGTAGGACACATGAATAAGCCTGAAAAGCACGATATACCAACAACTATCTCGGCTACCGTCTTCGGATGGCTGGCTGCTGTTTGCACAGCCCTCGTCGTCATCGAGTGGTTGGTGCATCGCCATGCCACGTACCCTTGGGAGGGTTGGCCCGGGTTCTATGCGATCTTCGGGTTCGTCGCTTTCGCCGGAATTGTGTTGCTTGGCAAGCAGCTGCGCCGGGTCATTCGGCGTGATGACGATTACTACGATGACTAGTGTTCCGCCAGGCCTTATTCTCATCCTCGGCGGACTGCTCTTGCCGTGGTTGCCGGGCGCCTCTCGGCCAGTGGTTTCACTGGTGTTGCCTGTGCTTGGGTTTATACAGCTGCTGTTACTGCCCGAAGGGTTATATGCCCAAATCGGAGTCGCGGGATACGAATTAACCCTGGTTCGCGTGGATCGACTGAGTCTTATTTTTGGTTATATCTTTCATATTGCCGCCTTTATCGCGGCTTTGTACGCACTCCATATTCGTGATGCCACACAGCAGGTGTCTGCACTGGTCTATGTGGGTAGCGCCATCGGCGCGGTGTTTGCTGGTGACCTGATGACGCTGTTTGTTTATTGGGAAATCACGGCGCTTTCGTCCGTGTTTCTGATCTGGGCGAGTGGCAGCGAACAGGCGTACCGGGCTGGCATGCGCTATCTGATTATTCAAGTCGGTTCCGGCGTGCTTTTGTTGTCGGGCATTCTGCTTCACTACCAGCATACCGGTTCTCTCGCTTTTGAGCAGTTAATCAGCATGAGCGGACAGTTGGCTGACGCGGAGCCGGGTGTGCTGCTGATACTGGTCGCCTTTGCCATCAAGTGCGCGTTTCCGTTCCTACACAACTGGTTGCAGGACGCCTATCCTCAGGCCACGGTGACCGGCGCAGTTTTCCTGAGTGCGTTTACCACTAAGCTGGCAGTTTACGCGTTGGCACGGGGGTTTCCCGGCACCGAGGTATTGATTGGAATCGGTGTGGTGATGACCTTGTTTCCTATTTTCTTCGCGGTCATCGAAAATGACCTTAGAAGAGTCTTGTCCTACAGCCTTAACAATCAACTCGGGTTCATGGTGGTGGGAATCGGCATCGGAACCGAACTGGCGCTGAATGGAGCCGTCGCACATGCTTTTGTGCATATTATTTACAAGGCATTGCTCTTTATGTCCATGGGCGCCGTGCTCTATCGCACCGGCACTATCCGCGCGACGGATCTTGGTGGGTTGTACCGATCGATGCCTTGGACGGCTGCATTTTGTATTGTCGGTGCCATGTCCATTTCCGCTTTCCCCTTGTTCAGTGGTTTTGTCGCTAAGTCGCTGACCCTGTCGGCAGTGGTCGAAGGGCACTACGTGCTGGTATGGATTGGGCTTCTGATAGCGTCTGCAGGGGTGATGGAGCATTCTGGGATCAAGGTGCCCTTTTTCGCATTTTTCGGCCATGATTCGGGCATTCGTTGCAAGGAGGCGCCGACTCACATGTTGGTTGCCATGGGGGTGGCGGCAGGGCTTTGTTTGGGCATCGGGTTTTTTCCACAGCCGCTTTACGCGATCCTTCCCTATCCGGTGACCTATCAGCCCTACGGTGATCTTGGACACTCGCTGACGCAACTTCAGTTACTGTTGTTTGCCGCGCTCGCGTTTGTTGTACTGATGCGTACAGGCCTTTATCCGCGGGAGCAGCGCGCCATTAATCTTGATGTTGACTGGGTGTATCGGCGCTTTGTCCCCCGGCTTGTGATTTTTGCGATGCAATGGCTGGTGGCGGTCAATGCCGTATTCAATCGTGCATTACATCACTTGGGGCGCATGGTGATTCGCACCGTGTGGCGACATTACGGACCGGAAGGCACCTTGGCACGAACGTGGCCAACGGGCAGCATGGTTTTGTGGGTTGCGATCCTGCTGGTCGCAAGTTCACTCCTATATTACGCTTAGAATCCGCGAGTTTTGGCCCTTTGGTCGTGGGGTTAGTTTGACTGCAGTTGTTTCAGTACCTGGCTGATGGCCTCGGCATGACCCTTCGTTTTGACTCGTTTCCAATGCTTGGCCACCTTGCCCGCAGGGTCAATTAATACGGTTGAGCGGATTACGCCCAGAGTGATTTTTCCGTACATGTTTTTTTCACCCCAAGCACCATATTTCTCCATCACTCGGTGGGATGGGTCCGACAGCAGGTGAATTTTTAGTTTGTGTTTTTTAATGAATTTCTGGTGGCTTTCATTATCATCGGGGCTGC
>JAPKAJ010000211.1 GCA_028825345.1 Arenicellales bacterium
GAGGGCCCAGATTGTGAAAATAGAAACCGCAGACGAAGGAGAAGTTCGCATCTATACCGACGGTGCCTGTCGCGGAAACCCGGGAATAGGGGGCTGGGGCGTACTCATTATTGGCGAATCCTCGCAAACAGAGCTTTTAGGGGCTGAACCGGCTACAACCAACAACCGTATGGAACTTAAAGCGGCGATAGAAGGTCTTGAAGCAGTAGGGGCTAGCCAACCGGTCGCCGTCTATACAGACTCACAGTATGTTCGTAACGGCATTACCGACTGGATGACTAAGTGGAAGCGAAATGGCTGGCGTACCGCCTCGCGCAAAGCGGTCAAAAATCAGGACTTATGGGAGGCATTAGACAATGCAAGGCAGGCTCGGTCAGTCAGTTGGCACTGGGTCCGGGGTCACAGTGGACACCCACAAAACGAACGGGCCGATGCTCTGGCGAATCTGGCAATAGATGATTATTTAAAGGACGGAGAGAGAAATTGACTACACGATTGGTTGTTTTAGATACTGAGACGACAGGACTTGATGCAACGGCCGGTCATCGGGTGATCGAAGTGGGCGGCGTAGCTATTTCGAATCGAAAGCACAGTGATGAGCAATTTCAGTCTTACCTTAACCCTGAGCGTAGCATCGATGATGGCGCTCTCGAAGTCCACGGGATCACAGAATCCTTTCTCGCCGATAAACCATTGTTCAAAGATATCCTGGAATCGTTTGTCGAGTTTGTGACGGGCGCAGAGTTGGTTATTCATAATGCCCCGTTTGACCTGGGTTTTCTTAACAATGAGCTCGAGTTGGCGGGCGACCCCCGCAGGCTTGAGGACTTTTGTACGGTAACAGACACTCTGAAGTTGGCCCGGGAACTTCACCCAGGGCAGCGCAACAGCTTAGATGCCTTATGTCGCCGTTATGGCGTAGATAACTCCGGTCGAACCCTTCACGGGGCGCTACTTGATGCTGAAATTCTGGCGGATGTTTACTTGGCGATGACCGGTGGACAAACCGATCTGCAGCTAGAGGGGGTTTCGGGTCAGATCGGGATGGATCGGCAACCGGGCAGGTCTGACAGTAACGTCGGGCGGAATTTCGCGATAATTCCCGCCTCGGATGAAGAGTTAGTTGCCCATCGCAAATGGGTTGAACTATTGGGCGCAAGCAGCGTCTGGAATTCAGTGGATTCGCCTGGCGACAATGAATCGGGTTGAAGTATTCTGATAGAAGAGCCCCACGGGCCTTTGATTCTACTTTCCGACTTAAGCATCCATTGGCTTAAAATACGCGAAGAAGGGAGAAATTGAAAAGTCAATTGATCAAAGCAAAGGAGCGTCAGATGAGTGACAGTGTTATTCACAAAGTTAATTCAAACTTTGCGCATGGTGCCCATATCAATGAAGAGCAGTATCGGCATATGTACCAGCAATCAATCGCGGACCCGGATAGTTTCTGGGCGGATCAAGCTGAGAAATTTGTCAGTTGGTTTAGTCCCTGGCATACGGTAAGCAATTGGGACTACCACACCGGGGAAATCCGATGGTTCGAAGGGGCGACCCTAAACGTTTCCTATAACTGTATTGATCGGCACCTCGAAACCCGATCCGACCAGGTGGCAATAATCTGGGAAGGGGACGATCCGGCCGACGATAAGAAGTTGACTTACCGGCAACTACATGATCAGGTTTGCCGATTTTCAAATGTTCTCAAGGACCGGGGTGTCAGTAAGGGCGATTGTGTTTCCATTTACATGCCTATGATTCCAGAAGCCGCGGTGGCGATGTTAGCCTGTGCGCGTATTGGCGCAATTCACTCAGTGGTTTTTGGCGGATTCTCTCCAGATGCGCTACGGGATCGAATTCTGGATTCTGACTGCCGGGTGGTAGTTACTGCGGACGAAGGGCCACGCGGCGGCAAGGCGGTGCCCTTAAAGGCCAATGTGGAAATAGCCCTTGCCGGGTGTCCGGATGTCCACACGACTATTGTGGTGCGGCGGACCGGCAGTGATGTGCCTGCCAGCGCCAGCCGTGATGTTTGGTATGACGAAGCTATGGCGGTTGCATCGCCTGATTGTGATCCGGAGCCAATGGGCGCCGAGGATCCACTTTTCATACTGTATACATCCGGCTCTACCGGGAAGCCAAAAGGAGTTCTACATACCTGCGGTGGATATCAACTGTATACCGCGATGACCCATCGTTATGTGTTTGACTATCACGATGGCGATGTCTACTGGTGTACCGCTGACGTCGGCTGGATCACTGGGCACAGCTATATCGTCTATGGGCCCCTGGCCAATGGAGCGATAACGTTGATGTTCGAGGGGGTGCCCACCTACCCGGATGCCTCGCGTTTCTGGCAAGTGGTAGATAAACACCAGGTGAATATCTTCTACACCGCGCCTACTGCCATCCGGGCGTTGATGGGGCAAGGTAATCAACTGGTTGATTCGACCAGTCGCGCCAGTCTCAAACTATTGGGAACGGTAGGAGAGCCGATTAACCCAGAGGCATGGGAGTGGTATTTCAATACCGTCGGCGATGGGCGTTGCCCTGTTGTTGATACCTGGTGGCAGACAGAAACTGGTGGAATTTTGATTACCCCATTGCCTGGGGCAACCGACCTTAAGCCGGGATCGGCCACACGGCCATTTTTCGGAATCGAACCTGCCTTGTTGAACGCCGATGGCCAGGTTCTCGAAGGCGCGGCCGAGGGCAACCTGGTGATCACGAGCTCCTGGCCTGGACAGATGCGTACAGTCTACGGCGATCACGAGCGGTTTATTCAGACTTATTTTTCAGCGTACCCCGGTTATTACACTACCGGTGACGGAGCCCGCCGCGATGACGACGGCTATTATTGGATTACGGGTCGCGTGGACGACGTGATCAACGTATCCGGGCACCGCATGGGAACCGCCGAGGTAGAAAGTGCCCTGGTTTCACATGAGCAGATCGCAGAAGCTGCCGTTGTCGGATACCCCCATGAGATCAAGGGACAAGGGATTTACGCGTATGTCACCCCTATGGCCGGAGTAACGCCGAGCGAGGAGCTTCGCCGGGGGCTCATAGCGCAGGTACGCAAGGAGATCGGCCCCATTGCAAGCCCGGACATCATCCAATGGGCGCCGGGTCTACCTAAAACCCGATCGGGAAAGATCATGCGCCGTATCCTGCGCAAAATAGCCGCGAATGAGCTGGAAAATCTTGGTGATACATCGACTCTGGCAGAGCCAGCGGTGGTAGATGAATTGATCAAGAACCGGGTAAATTAGGTCGTTCTGCCCGGATCCGAGTCTAATCCGGCTTGCCTGATCGGCCTTTGGCGGCTAGAATCACGCGCCTTCAGCGCTAAAAACGCGCCCTCCTTGCCTCACCGCGAAATATTGGGAGGCTCCAACCCGAAGGGAGAATACTCATGCGACACTACGAAGTCGTGTTCCTTGTGCATCCAGATCAGAGCGAGCAGGTGCCCGCGATGGTCGAAAAATATCGCGGCCTCATCGAAGGCAATGGTGGCCAGATTCATCGTTGTGAGGACTGGGGCCGGCGTCCACTTGCTTATACCATCGGCAAAGTGCATAAGGCTCATTATGTGTTGATGAACGTTGAAATAGATCAGCCAACGATGGACGAAATGGCGAATATGTTCAAGTTCAGCGATGCCGTCATCCGTAACCTTGTGATCCGTCGAAAAGAGGCTGTTACTGAGGCCTCGGCACTGGTAGTTGAGGCTGGAGCAGGCGCAGTTGACAGTGAACAAAAGCCTGCTGATACCGCCCCGAAAACCCAGAGCAGTCCAGTTGAGCCAGTAGCACAGGTGGAACCCGCAGAGGCTGACGGCCCGGACCTCGTGCGAGTCGAGGCCGATTCCGTAGAAACCCCCAAGACTCTGGTGGAGGACCCACCTGTTATTGATCAGCCTGACGACCCGCCTGTTATTGATGAGCCTAAAGAGGACCAAGTGTGATGAACAGGTTTAATAAAAGACGCAAGTACTGCAGGTTTACCGCGCTAGGGATTAAAGAGGTCGACTACAAGGACCTCGAGACTCTTAAAGGTTTTATCACTGAGACCGGCAAGATTATGCCCAGCCGTAATACCGGCACCAAGGCCCGTTATCAGCGGCAACTAGCAACGGCAATCAAGCGCGCTCGGTTTTTAGCGCTATTGCCGTATACGGATCAGCACTGAGGGGCAGGCAGAT
>JAPKAJ010000020.1 GCA_028825345.1 Arenicellales bacterium
ATTCGACATTTAAATATTGATTCAGATTTCTATTATCTCGAAAATTGATAGGAATTATCTATCACTAATAACATAATATTTATATGATGCACTGCAATATTATAGACCCGAGGTGCAGTTACCTCAGATCATCAACCCAAGTCAGCGACATGTAATTTTGTCAGGCCAACCCTATCTTTTAAAGGCTCTCCTACCCGACTTAGGCGTGGATCGCCAGCAGCCGTTCCTCGCTCGCGCACCAGTACGAGCCGTTGAGACAGACGATACAATCGACTCGCGCCGCGCCGCCCAGAGCGCCTATCCTAAAAAGTGAGATTTCATGGCAACTTCCCCAATCCTTTTTGTTTTTCCGGGTCAAGGATCACAATATCCAGGCATCGGTAAAGATCTATTTGACGCATTCGAGTCAGTGCGCCAACTCTATGGTCAGGCCAGCGAAGCCCTGGGTTACGATCTCGCGCAACTATCCTTCGAGGACCCTGAAGGGAAAATCAACCTGACCCGCTATACCCAGCCGGTCTTGCTGACACACTCCATTTCCTGTCTTCAGGCATTCCAGGAAGTGACCAACGGCAAAGTTGACGCGGGTCTAGCGGCCGGCCACAGTCTGGGAGAGTATTCCGCACTGGTTGCAGCTGGCGCTTTGGATTTTCTTTCTGCTCTTCAACTGGTAAAGACCAGGGGCCAACTCATGGGGGATCTGGGGGACGGCGAAATGGAGGCCTTGCCATTGCCGATCGAAAGCGCTCAGGAATTGGCTGAACAGCATTACTGTGCCGTGGCAGCATGCAACCTGCCCGAGCAAACCGTTGTCGGAGGGCGCGCCGAGGATTTGGATGCTCTGGTCAATGACTTCCAGGAGCGCTACCCCGGAAAACGCAGCGCGCGACTCAAAACCGAGGGTGCGTTTCACACTTTCTACATGATCGAGGCCGCACTGCGATTCCGCGAAGCCCTGAGTGCCACACCTTTTTCCTCACCGGCCATCGAGGTGCTCTCCAACAGTTCCGGCATCTTTCACCGCAAAGACTCAAACAGTATCCGGGCAGGGCTTTTTTCGCAGCTCTTTAACCCGGTGCAGTGGCATGCCAATCTCATGCATGCCGTGACCCAAGGTTGCGACACAATCATTGAGTTCGGTGGCGGCATCGGCAAAGGTCAAACAGCCGCAGAGAAAAAACCCAACCTCGCCAGCATCATCAAGAAGTCGTTTCGCCACCAGCCAAACCCGCCGCGCTACCTAAGTGTGATCAACCAGGAAACTCTGTCAGACGCTGAATCAGTCTTTCGGCTGTAGACGCAGCTACCAGGTTACGGTAGTGCAATCTACACGATTCAAAGTGAGCGCCCGCGAGGGGAAAGACAGTTGAACACAGCTTCACTGTACCTTGTGACTGTGCTGATCTGGGGCTCAAGTTGGCTTGCTATCCGGTACCAGATTGGAATCGTGGCTCCAGAGATTTCTCTGATATACCGATTTGCACTGGCCACCGCGTTGCTGGTGCTGTGGTGCGCGGCGCGCGGTATTTCTCTGCGTTTTCGGTTGCGAGATCATCCGTACCTGGCCTTACTTGGGCTTTGCCTTTTTTCGATGAACTACCTGTTGTTCTACCACGCAGCTTTCAATCTCGCAACAGGACTGCTGGCCGTGATCTTCTCAACGATGACGGTAATGAATATTGTCAACAGTGCTGTATTGCTCGGGCGAAAAACTGAAAAACAAACTATCCTGGGTGCATGCCTTGGTCTTGCTGGGATGACGTTAGTCTTTTGGCCACAAATCCAGCAAACCGGGACGACGACATTTTCTGCGGTCGTTATCAGTGTCATTGGCACCTACCTCGCATCAATCGGTAATATCCTATCGGCCCGCAACCAGATGCATGGCTTGCCCGTGGTATCGGCGAATGCAATCGGTATGGCCTACGGCACTTGCTTCTTGCTGATCTACAGTTTGTGGTCGGGTGCTCCCTTTGCGTTCGATACAGCTGGCTCCTATATCGGCTCGCTCGCCTTTCTTGCGCTTTTTGCCTCGGCGATCGCCTTTGGCTGCTACCTCACCCTGGTCGGTCGGATCGGTCCAGAAAAGGCGGCCTATGCCACAGTGTTATTCCCAATCGTGGCACTTTCGCTTTCCACGTGGGTCGAAAACTTCCAGTGGCAAGGTCGTGCCATAGCTGGAGTCATCCTGGTCCTGGGCGGCAACGTCATCGTGCTCCTGGGACAAACGCACTTCAACGCCCTGATCAGGCTACTGCGCCGGTGAAGCTCAAGGACTTGAAGAATTAATCGGTTTGTCTGCGCCGGCCCAGCCACAAAACCATACCCAGAGCCAACAGCACCGCAGGGAGTACCGAGTAATTCAGCGCTCGCCAACCCACCCACTCGTGTAGAAAGCCCGAGCTGAGCGCGGTCAGCGCAACCATTCCAAATACCAGTAGGTCGTTAAGGCCCTGGGCCTTTGCCTTTTCTGGCGCGGTATATGTTTCGGTGAGAAGAGTGGTCCCGCCTATGAAGAGGAAGTTCCAGCCCAATCCCAAAAACACCAGTTCAAAAAGAAAATGGAACACACTAATACCGCTAAGGCCAATCAAAATACTGGCAAGCAGCAATATGGCGCCTGCGCTCATGATACGGGTTACACCGAAACGGGTAATCAGGTTTCCGGTAAAAAACGATGGCGCAAACATAGCGAGCACATGCCACTGAATGACGAGTGCCGTATCAGCAAATTCATGATCGTGACTGGCCATCGCCAGCGGTGTCGACGTCATCACCAGATTCATTACGCCGTACGCGATCATGGCGCCGATCACTGCTACCAGGTATTTTGGTTGCCTGGCAATCTGTGCCAAAGGCCGTTGCTCGCCAGAACGCTCGTGCTCTCCCGGTACGGCTATCTGGATCTGTGAAACCAAGAGTATCGATAACCCATACAGAATCAACAGACTTGCGTAACTTCCCGCAAAAGGAATTCCCATCAACATATCCCGGGAATAGTTGGCAAGATTAGGCCCAATGAACGCCGCAAGAATGCCCCCGGCCAGTACCCAGGAAATCGCCCGACCACGATACGCTTCACCACTGATATCCGCTGCTGCGAAACGGTAATACTGGCCAAAGCCATTCAGGATGCCGATCAAAAATGACCCTACTGCAAAGGCAACAAAATTGTGCTCCACAATAGCCCACGTGGCGACCATGGCGCCCGCAAACCCGACCATGAGGCCGATAATAAAACCGGCGCGCCGCCCTATCCGTTTCATCAAAACTGAAGCGGGAAAAGTCACTGCTAGAGTACCGCAGTACATGCACGCTATCGGCAACGTCGCCCAAACCTTCTCCACGGAGAGTGTCAGCCCGACCAAGGCGGAGGCCGCAACGATAAGCGAACTGCCAGACAGCATCAGTGCCTGACAAACAGCGAGAATCAGTACATTGCGCCGTAGCGCCCCTACAAAAGGCATAGTGCTATCTTGTCCGTTCGTCCTAAGACTTGGCTTACTGATCCAGCACGCCTATGCCCGTCAGAACATGTAAAGGTGGTGGGTGCGGCAGGCGTCGGGAACTCACATGCCGCGGCGATATTTCCCACCCACTTGAAAAAGCGTGTCAGTAAGTTGGCCCAATGAACAGCACCGAGCCGCCTCCATTAGTGGGTAAAAAACATTCTCTCCACGCAAAGCGGCATATTTGACGGCATCAAGTGCCGGACCGGTCTGGCTTTCATGGCGGCGCTTAAAATCGGCAAGTCGGTCCAGCTGCCCCTGTTTTTCCGTTTCGGTGCCTCGAGCCAACTCTACATCGACTGATGTGCTAGGCGCATCCTTGACAAAAGAGTTAACACCGATGATCGGGTAACTGCCGTCATGTTTGCGGGTTTCATAATACAGAGACTCTTCTTGTATCTTGCCTCGCTGGTAACCGGTTTCCATCGCTCCTAAGACCCCACCGCGCTCTGCCAGGCGATCAAACTCTGCGAGTACTGCCTGCTCAACCAGATCGGTAAGCTCCTCTATGATGAAACTGCCCTGATTGGGATTTTCGTTGCGCGCCAGCCCCCACTCACGATTAATGATCAGCTGTATAGCCATAGCTCTGCGCACCGAGTCTTCGCTAGGAGTTGTCACTGCCTCATCATGGGCATTGGTATGCAAACTGTTGCAGTTGTCGTAAACCGCAATCAAAGCCTGAAGTGTAGTTCGAATATCATTGAAACCCATCTCTTGTGCATGCAAAGAACGACCCGAAGTCTGGATATGGTATTTCAGTCTCTGACTGCGGGCATTCGCACCATAACGCTCCCGCATGGCAACCGCCCAGACCCGCCGCGCGACGCGCCCCATCACGGTGTACTCGGGGTCCATGCCATTGGAGAAAAAGAAAGACAAGTTCGGGGCAAAATCATCGATCTCCATACCGCGGGCCAGATAGGATTCCACGTAGGTAAAACCGTTCGCCAGGGTGAGTGCGAGCTGAGTAATCGGATTAGCACCTGCCTCGGCAATGTGATAGCCGGAGATTGAGACCGAGTAGAACTTGCGCACCCGGTTATCAATAAAGTACTGCTGAATGTCGCCCATCATGCTCAAACTGAAATCAGTGGAAAAAAGACAGGTGTTTTGCCCCTGGTCTTCCTTGAGGATATCGGCCTGTACCGTGCCGCGGACATTTTCCAGCGTCCACGACCGAATTTTGGATAACTCCTTTACATCCGGGTCGCGGCCTTGCTCATCACAAAACCGCTCGACCTGCTGATCAATGGCAGTGTTGAGAAAAAATGCCAGAACAGTCGGTGCCGGACCATTAATGGTCATGGATACGGATGTGGTCGGGCTGCAAAGGTCAAAACCCTGATAGAGCGTCCGCATGTCCTCCACGGTAGCGATAGAAACACCAGAGGTGCCGACCTTGCCGTAGATATCCGGGCGTAGTGCCGGGTCGGATCCATACAGGGTCACTGAATCAAAAGCCGTAGACAGACGCTTGGCCTCGGAATTAGCAGACAAAAGCTTAAAGCGACGATTGGTGCGCGAGGCGTCACCCTCCCCTGCAAACATACGGGTCGGATCTTCGTTCTCGCGTTTGAACGGAAATACCCCTGCGGTAAATGGAAATTCTCCCGGCACGTTTTCCAACAACTGCCAGATCAAACGATCCCCAGCGTCGGTATATCGAGGCAGACTGACACGAGGAATCCGGGTGCCAGACAAAGAGGTATAACTGAGAGCCTGCTCCCGCGCTTTACCCCGTACACAAATACTCAGACTGTCCTGGCGGTAGCGTTCAATCAAAGAATCGAATTCATTGATCCGTTCCAGGATTTCTGTGCCCAGTTTCTCGGCCACATCCTCAGCAAGCGCCTGAAGTGTCTCGGTTGGCTCTCCTGCCGCCGCAAGCAGATCGATACAACTGTGCAGGTGCTGGTATCGACGCGCCAAAACCGCCTGGCTTTCCGCCTCCTCGTGGTAGAGGCGAACAGCATCGGATATCTCAGACAGATAGCGCTCGCGACCGACGGGCACCACATCAGCGGGTTTCAAATTCAACTGTGGGTCAGGCAACAACCCGAGGCTCGGGGTTAGCCCGTACTCCACCAGAGCGGTATTAAGCGCTCGGTACAGCGCGGTCACACCTTGGTCATTAAAATGCGATGCCATGGTTGTATATACCGGCATAGCCGTGGGCTCAATACTGAAGTCGCCACGGTTACGCTGCACCTGCTTACGTACGTCCCGCAAAGCGTCCTGGGCGCCTTTGCGATCACACTTATTGATCGCGATGAAATCCGCATGATCCAGCATTTGGATCTTCTCAAGCTGTGACGGGGCGCCAAATTCCGGTGTCATGACATACAGCGCACAATCCACCTGAGAGACGATGCCGGCGTCACCCTGACCAATACCAGGCGTCTCGATGATGATCAGATCAAAACCGGCGCACTGGCAGGCGGCGAGGATGTCCCCGATCTGCGGCGGTATCTCTGCGCTCGCACCGCGGGTCGCCAGTGAACGCAAAAATACGGCGTCCCCGTCAATCGCATTCATGCGGATACGATCCCCAAGCAAAGCGCCGCCGGTCTTACGTCGAGTTGGGTCCACTGCAAGCACCGCCAGGCGCAGGCGATCGCCGTAATCCATACGCCAGCGCAGAATCAGCTCATCAGTCAATGAAGATTTGCCCGAGCCACCGGTGCCGGTGATCCCCAAAATCGGTACCCGGCACTCTTCACGCGCTGCGCCCGCGCGGACCTGACGCAGAACAAATTCACTGACAGTCCCGTTTTCGATCTCGGTAATCAAACGGGCCAGTTGCCCGCCATCACGCCCGTCCAGTCCGTCCAGGCTCTCTTTACCCTGATCGCCAGGATAAAAATCGGCTTGCGCCATCATGTCATCGATCATGCCCTGCAAGCCAAGACGCTGGCCGTCCTCTGGCGAGTAGATACGGCAGACCCCGTAATCGTGCAGTGCACGAATCTCTTCGGGAACGATCACCCCGCCGCCGCCGCCAAAGACGCGTATATCTCCCCGGCCGCGCTGGCGCAGCATATCGACCATGTAGGAGAAAAATTCACTGTGGCCGCCCTGGTAGGAACTAACAGCAATGCCCTGCACATCTTCTTCGATAGCCGCATCAACAATTTCCCGGACACTACGATTGTGACCGAGGTGAATTACCTCCGCACCAGAGGCCTGTAGCAAGCGGCGGATGATGTTGATGGAAGCATCATGTCCGTCGAACAAGCTCGCCGCTGTAACAAAACGGATCCGGTAGCCCGGATCCGGGTCGGATCGGGTTCCTGGGCTAGACAGGGGGGGCGCACTCTGACTCATCGCTACCATTTTTGTGGTTAGATTGAGCGAAACATTTTAGTTTCCGTTTACGTAAACGTCAATTGAAGTTATACTGACATTATGGCCATGATGATGCAAACCAACCCTTCCAGTGATACCCACAATACGTCCTACTCAATCTCGGATCTGGCCCGAGAATTCGGGGTAACCACTCGGGCGATTCGGTTTTACGAAGACGAAGGGCTGCTGCGGCCTGGGCGATCCGGCCGACAGCGGGTGTATCGTACCCGCGATCGTGTGCGACTGAAACTGATTCTACGTGGCAAACGCCTGGGCTTCTCGCTAAACGAGGTGGGCGAGATTATCAATATGTATGACTCCAATCCCGGAGAGGCGGGCCAATTGCGTTATTTCCTAGAGCAAATCCGCCAGCGCCGCGAGACCCTAAAGCAGCAGCACCACGATATTGACGTAACTCTGCAAGAGCTGGATACCATACAAGCTCAGTGCCAGGACCGTCTTACCACCCTGAGCTGATCTCTCCCAGGGTATCATCCTCTTTCGTCCTATTCGCGCAGCGAACCGTACGTGCTGACAACTCAAAATTCCAGTACTGGAACGCAGGTACTCCTGGTGCTTGCCTGCCTGGTGATCGTGATCGCCGGCCTGAAAGCGGCCAGCAGCATCGTAATCCCCCTATTGATGGCCATTTTCCTAGCCATTATTGCCTCAACCCCCCTACAGTGGTTGCGCCGGCGTGGATTGCCCACCTGGGCCGCCCTAACCCTGATTCTGTTACTGCTGGGCAGCGCACTCATCAGTATCGGATCACTGATTGGCGCTTCCATTGATCAATTGAGTAATACCCTGCCGCGTTACGAGGCGCAACTGCGCGCCCTGATCGACAACATAACGCTATGGGCCAGCGGTCTTGGCTTGACACTGCCGCCGAGCGGTCTTGAAGAGTTGATCGATCCGGCGGCAGCGGCCCAGTTGTTCGGGCGTCTGGTCAGCGGATTCGGTGGTCTGCTGGCTAACAGCATGCTGATTATCTTTACCGTGCTGTTTTTGATGGTGGAATCAGCCACGATTCCCGACAAGTTGCGTGCTATTTCAGCGAACCCAGACAAAACCATCGGCAACCTGTCTGCATTCATGGAGTCGGTTAACAGTTACCTCGTCATCAAGGCGTTGATGAGTTTTATCACCGCGCTGGCGATCACGGTCTACCTGCTGGTACTGGGCGTGGACTTCGCGGTCCTTTGGGGCGCCATCGCTTTTTTCATGAATTTCGTACCCTATATTGGCTCGATTATCGCGGCCGTTCCGGCGGTGACCCTGTCATTGATTGATGCTGGACCTGCGATCGCGTTAGCCGTCGGGGCCGGCTTCCTCGTGGCGAACATCGTCGTCGGGAGTCTCCTCGAGCCGCGCTACATGGGACGGGGGCTTGGGCTTTCGACTCTAGTGGTATTCGTTTCCTTGCTGTTCTGGGGTTGGGTCTTCGGGCCAGTCGGCATGTTCCTGTCGACGCCGCTAACCATGCTGGTGAAGATTGCTTTGGAAAGCGACCCGCGCAGCCGCTGGATCAGCGTGCTACTGAGCGCTCAGGCGCCAGGCAAATCCTCGCGCATCTCCTGAACCGCGACCAATCATCTTTCCTTATAACGGTAAGGTAGGCCGGTTGCCCCGGGGAAACTGCCCCGTGCAAAGGGGGTTGAGATGAAATTCGACGCCCTGCGATCACCACGCTACCGACGTTTCTGGCTTGGATCCATCGGCTCCACCGGGGCGACGCAGTTGTATTTTGTCGGCATGGCGTGGCTGGTTTTCGAACTCAGCGGGTCTGCCCTGGACCTTGGCCTGCTGGGGGGAGCCATGGCCGTTCCCGCCATCATCGCCACGCTCGCAGGTGGATTAATTGCCGACCGGGGTAACCGCCGTAAAGTGCTGTTGATTACCTCCGTGCTTGCCGGCGTAGCACTGGCCATCCTCGCGCTACTGGATGCGACCGGATCAGTTGCCGTATGGCATGTACTGGTAATTGCGGCCGTGCTCGGCCTGATCTCAGGCTTTGACCTGCCAGCCCGGGTCTCATTCTTTCCTGCTCTGATTGAGCCAGAACAGATGATGAGCGCGGTCGCACTGAATTCAATACTCTGGCAAGGCACACGAATGATATTACCGGCTCTCGGTGGGGTTCTGATTGCAGTTGCCGATACTTCAGTCATCTTTGCCCTATGTACTGTTGGCTTTGCAACCATGGCGTTTATCCTCGCCAGGCTTGAGGTAAACCCCTCAACTGACGTGCCGGCCGAAGGGGACCGGGGCCTGATGGCAGCCTTGCGCTTTATCTGGCAGGAACGCTTGTTCGCAGTTCTGATCGCGCTCACCTGGATCCTAATGTTCTTTGGGACATCGTACGTTCAGATCATGCCGGTATTCTCAGAACTGTTGGGCGGAGGCGAAAAAGGCTATGGCCTGTTGATCTCTGCAACCGGTGTAGGCTCAGTAACAGGCACACTACTGGTCGGACGATTACAACGATCTGCGAAACTGGGGCGCATCATGTTGGGTGGCGCTCTGGTTTTCGCCTTGGCGCTGATCTGTTTTGCCATCGTCACCCAAAACGCCAATAGCCTGCCATGGGCTTTCGTCGGGGCATGCCTTTTTGCCATACTTGCGAGCATTGGCGGATCATTCTTCCTCATCAGCTCAATGACAGTAATGCAGCTTGCAGTACCGGATGCACTGCGAGGCCGGGTCATGGGCATCCACAGCATCACCTTCAGTCTGATTGCGCTGGGCGGTCTGGTACTGGGCCCCTTGGCAGAACTTTATTCGCCACCAATCGCCGTGACCTGTGGCGCATTGGTGGTAGGCGTGAGTGTTGCTATAGCTTCAGTCGCCTTCCCGTATATATGGCACCTGGATGGAGGCAAACTCACGGCACCCTCTTGAATCAGATCATCAGTTCAGGCACAAAATTCGCCTTTGCCCGCCTTTTCAAAACAGACGCGTTTCGCATTCCGGCCAAGATAACTCAGCGCGTGCTAAAATTCGCCTGGCCTTTTCCGCTCATTCGCACCCTTTCTTGAGCATTCCTGATTCCCATCCCCTAACGGCCCTGACCGCGCTCTCGCCGGTCGATGGCCGCTACGAATCTAAAGTATCCGCTTTGCGGCCTTTTTTTAGTGAATTCGCACTCATACGCTACCGTTTGATCGTTGAAGTCCGTTGGCTTGAGGCGCTTGGCGCCTGTAGTGATATTCCCGAGGTCGCGCCACTTTCGACCTCCGCTACCACCTTCCTAGAGGCGGTAACGGACAATTTCTCTATAGAGGATGCCAAGCAGGTCAAGGAAATAGAGCGCACCACCAATCACGATGTGAAAGCGATCGAGTATTTCCTCAAACAAAGGGTAGAGGGCGAAAAGGAACTACAGGAAATCTCCGAATTCATCCATTTTGGCTGCACCTCAGAGGACATCAATAATCTGGCCTATGCCCTGATGCTGCTCGATGCCCGCGAAGCGGTGATCCTGCCCGCTATCGACCGCCTGATCAGTACCCTGTGTCGATTGGCTATACCGCTCACCCAAGAACCCATGCTTGCGCGCACTCACGGGCAACCGGCGAGCCCCACGACCTTGGGCAAGGAACTGGCGAATGTAATCGCACGACTGGAGCATGCACGCTCCCAGGTTGCCAAAACAGCGATCCGTGGAAAATTCAACGGTGCCGTTGGCAATTTCAATGCCCACCTTGCAGCCTATCCCGACCTCGACTGGGCAACCATATCATGCCTCTTCGTAGAGAAGCTGGGTCTCGATTGGCAGCCGATGACCACACAGATTGAGCCTCACGATGACATCGCTACACTGTGCCACGCACTGATGCGCACTAACAGTATTTTGATCGACCTCGACCGGGACATCTGGGGCTATATTGCTCTTGGGTATTTTCGCCAGAGAGCAGTTGACGGTGAAGTCGGCTCAAGTACCATGCCGCACAAAGTCAACCCGATAGATTTTGAGAACGCAGAGGGTAATGCGGGCATAGCTAACGCCCTGCTGGGACACCTCGCAGACAAACTACCGATCAGTCGATGGCAACGCGACCTGTCTGATTCGACCGCCCTGCGCAACCTGGGGCCGGCTTTTGCACACTGCCTGCTGGCGCTGGAATCAACACTCAAGGGCCTGGGCAAGCTTGAAGTCGACAGCGGTCGGTTACAGGCTGATCTTGATACCTCCTGGGAAGTGTTGGCCGAAGCGATTCAAACCGTGATGCGTCGCTATCAGGTGCCAAAACCTTACGAAAAACTCAAAGCACTCACCCGGGGACGCCAAGCAATGGATCCAACCACACTGCGAGGCTTTATCGAGCAACTGCCGATCCCAAAGGAGGCGCGTGAGCGTCTGGTACAGTTAACTCCCGCCACCTATACCGGCAACGCAGCTGAGGCTGCGGCTGCTTTCCTGCAACGGCTGTCGGGCGATCGCTGACTTTCCGGGCAAGCCTGTATTAGCCGGGACCCGGCTGTCCAAATTGATGGCGCAGCAAGGTTTGTGCTCACGGCGCGAGGCCGATCGGCTGATCGCTTCGGGTCGCGTGCTGGTCGATGGCGCGGTGGTTAATCAACTGGGTATACGGGTAAACCCCGATGCCGATATTCGCCTTAGCACTCAAGCCGCGCGACACAGAGAAACCTTGGCGACCATCTTGTTGAATAAGCCGCCAGGGTACGTCTCCAACCTGCCCGAGAAAGGCTACCCCGAGGCCGTCTCTTTGATTCGACGTGAAAATCAACAAAGAGGCAGGCCTGGCCACGGCAATGATTCTGTGCCCGCAGCGTCGACGTTGAACGTCGCGGGACGATTAGATATCGATTCCAGCGGCCTGCTCGTCCTGACACAAAACGGCAGTGTAGCCAGGCGGCTGATTTCTCCCGACAGTCCGGTTGAAAAGGAGTATCGGGTACGAGTTTCCGGCTCTTTGGATGACCACACTATCGCCCAGCTTTGTCATGGCCTGTCGCTGGATGGTCGCGTACTGCGTCCCGCACGCGTCACACAGCACGGCGCCCACCAACTCATGTTTGTCCTGGTCGAAGGGCGCAAGCGTCAGATCCGACGCATGTGTGAGCTCGTTGGACTTAAAGTCAATAACCTGACCCGAACCCGGATCGGTGGTGTCACCCTGGGCCGCCTGCCTCGTGGGCAATGGCGCTATCTTGAGGCCGGAGAACAGTTCTAATGCCCGATTGGTATTCACCACTTCGCCGGATACTGTTCAATCTTGATCCTGAAACTGCTCACCGGATTGCACTCGTTGCCATCGGTGCGCTGGGGCGGTTGCATCCACTCAACCGGTATATGACTAATGCCTGGCGTGGCGCCCTGCCCGCACACCCGGTCGAAGCGATGGGTTTGCACTTCCCTAACCCTCTCGGTCTCGCCGCAGGCCTCGACAAAGATGCAACAGCCGTCGATGGACTGGCAAGCCTGGGGTTTGGCTTTCTTGAACTGGGCACCGTGACACCTTTGCCTCAGTATGGAAACCCTCGGCCGCGGATGTTCCGCCTAACCGCTGCACAGGCACTGATCAACCGCATGGGCTTTAACAGTGCCGGCCTCAACCAATTCCTGGCTAATCTGGCCCGCCACAGCCGGCAGGTGAGAATCGGAATCAATATCGGCAAGAACGCGACCACGCCTAACGAGCAGGCTCAACGTGACTACATCACTGGCCTGCGCGCCGTTTACACAGTGGCAGACTACGTCACGGTCAACATTTCCTCACCCAACACGCCGGGTTTGCGTGACTTGCAGGAGCGCCAGGCCCTGAATCAACTGCTCTTGTCACTTAAAGACGAACAGGCAAAACTTGCCGACCGACATGGCCGCTACACTCCGATTGCGATCAAGATTGCACCAGACCTTGACGAGGAGGCCATCGCGCAGATCGCTGACGCGTTGCTCGTACATGGTGTTGATGGCGTAGTCGCTACCAACACCACCACGACCCGGCCACTGGACCCGATCCGTTACCCCGAATCATCCCAAGCCGGCGGCCTAAGCGGCACACCCTTGGCAGCACTTTCACAGCAGGTTGTTGCAAAACTCAAGAGTTATACCGGTAACGACCTGTCGATCATTGGTGTTGGCGGTATCACTGACGCAGCCTCAGCACAGGCGATGCTCTTAGCAGGCGCATCCCTCATCCAGGTGTACACCGGCCTGATCTACCAGGGTCCAAGGCTGATCCGGGAGATTCTTAAGACCCTAGAGCAATAAATATCAGCAAGGCTGGCTTTAGTCTTCGCTGCGGGTAAAGCACAGTGAACGATTGTTTGATGGCATCGGCAAGTCCAACGACAAATCAAATGCGCAGGACGCGGCAAGATCTCGTACCGTATCGAAATCACGCACACCGCTCAGCGGATCACGTGCATTGAGCCAGCGGTCAAACTCCTCGTTGCTAGGCTCAAATGGTCGATCAGCGTAACGGTAGGGGCCATACAGGTACAGGACCTGTCCCGGTGAGAGACAATCCCGTGCCGCCTTGAAGAGGTTTTGGACGCCCGCCCAAGCCACAATATGGACGGTATTGATACAGACGATCGCATCGGAGCGCGGCAAGGACAATGATGTGCGCAGCAGATCAACCGCGACCGGTGCCAGACACTTATCGTTGCCCGATTGATCGCACCATTGAGTTATGCCCTGCAATCGGGATGGCAAATCACTGGGCAACCACTGCAGATGAGGCAGCGCAGCTGAAAAATACGCAGCATGCTGTCCGGTGCCGCTACCGATCTCCAGCACTTGTCCCTCGCCAGGAAGAACTCGGCGCAAAACCGCAAGGATCGAGTCTCGGTTTCGGTCACACGCAGGCGCATAGGGCTTTGACCCAGGCTCACTACCTGGCGTCACGGGCACCTGTAAAGTCTGTGCACCTTCAGAGCTCTGGCGCTCAGGCCAGCACGCCAGTCAGAATATTACGCAAGGCAGGCTGATAATGATCAACCAGCATCAGGGCAAAGAGCATAGCCAGATACTGGATCGAAAAACTGAAGGTTTGACGAGACAGGTCATCACTGTAGTTACGATAAAGCCGAACAACGTACATCAAAAAAGTGCTGCCTAACACCAGCGCGCCGACAAGATACATCCATCCTGACATACCAGTGGCAAAGGGCAGCATACTTACAGCAAGCAGCAGCACGGTATAGAGCAGCATTTGCAATAAGGTGTACTTCTCGCCGTGGGTGACCGGCAGCATCGGAATATTCGCAGCCGCATATTCTTCGCGGCGGTACAACGCAAGCGCCCAGAAATGAGGCGGTGTCCAACAAAAGATGATCAGAAACAGCACTAAAGCATCCGGCGCAATATTTCCAGTTACAGCTGACCAGCCAAGCATCGGCGGCATGGCGCCCGCCGCGCCGCCAATAACGATATTCTGAGGAGTCGCGTGCTTCAGCCAAACGGTGTAGACCACGGCATAACCGATCATGGAAGCAAAAGTCAGCACAGCAGTCAGGATGTTGATCTGCGTCACCAGTAACACCATTGATATCAGAGCCAACGCGCTGGCAAACATCACCGCACGGGGACCATTAACCGTGCCGCTGGGCAAAGGCCGTCGAGCCGTGCGGGCCATCACCCGATCCGTGCGACGATCCAGCAAGTGATTAAAGGCGGCACCAGACGCTGCCGAAAGCCCAATACCCAAGGCACCAAAAATGAGGATCGGCAAAGGCACCATACCGTCAACCGATAGAAACATACCCACGATCGCAGTAAATACGATCAGTGCGACCACTCGCGGCTTGGTCAGCTCGTAGTAGGCAGATAAACCCTGCGCCGGGGATGCCGGTGCGCGTGACTGGGACGAGACCTGGGCCTTCATAACAGTAATGAATTATTCGGAATCAAAAAAGTCTCTTAGCCAATACGTGATGCGCGCAACAACCATCCGATGCCTTTACCCAAATCCGCCAGATCAGCATCTATGGGATAACTCATCATCAGATTGCCTGGAGGGTTCAGCAGATAAATCCGCAGCTCACCTGCCAAAGGGGGCTATGAGTCAAGGAAAACTGGCGCGAACACTAGCATAGGACCAGCCAAATCATCAAGCATGATCCCCTTATTGGCTCCTAAAAAAATAGCATTTCCTCGCGCTGGCAAGTCGCCGGCTTCCAGGGTCTCGGGCGGCAGGAGAGCCTTCCTGACCCGGGATTCGCCTCAGGGCGACTGGGGTATGGACACGTGAATACCGGAGCCATCGCCGCTCGAACCTGACTTGACCCAGGCTATCGCATAAACCAGTTCAAAAGTCGCGCGTACCCTGCCCCCATCAGTCTGGCGAAACGGATAGGCGCTTTTAAAGGCATGCCAGCGATCCTTGCCGGTCAGCGTGTGCCGCCGGGTCGTCAGAGCGTTGGTGCCACCCAGAGCGCGCAAGTCACTAACCAGCCCCCGGATATCCGAAAAGGTCAGGCCAAGCATCTGTACATCCATCACCGGCTCCACAAAGCCATAGCGTATCAGAGCATCTCCCAGATCATGCATATCAGTGAGATCATGCACGTGAGCAAAGGTATCGACATGATTCCAGGCGGCGTGCGCCTCGCACAGGGTATCCGGCCCCAAAGTGGCGAACACCAACGCGCCGCCCGGGCGCAATACCCGGGCAACCTCACCCAGCACTTTGTCGACATCACACCAGGGCAATAACAGGTTGGATACCACCAGATCAAAAACCCCGCCCTGGTACGGCAAGTGGCCGGCATCGCCCACTGTTGGCAAAAAGGATCGGCAAGGGACGCATTTAGATAACGGTGCACCACAGATATCAAGGCCCACAACTACGGCACCTGGATAGCATTGGGCTAACAGATCGGCTTCGACCCCTACCCCACACCCAAGATCAAGAATGATCCTGGGGGTTAATGTCAGCAGCGATAGTCGTTCAAGCAATTCTTTGCCGGTATGTCGAGCCAACACGTTATCGACCGGATCAAGATCGGCAGCGCGCTGTGTTGCCTGCTGCAAAGCGCTTTCTTCCAGATACGGCAAATCGTTTTTCAAAGGGAGTGCGCCTGACTGGGCTCAAGAGCCAATCTTTGGATGTTAACGCGCTGGCTGTGAAAAATCACACAGCCAGCGGCGCAATTCAGAAGCACCATTGGGATCATGCCCGATCCATGTGCGACCCGAAACCACCCGGCCTGGTTAACCAGCATCAAGTCAATCCGGGCCACGGCCCTGTCACTGCTGGAATGGATTGCGTCACCGTGCTGTCTTTTATGTCGTTTAGGAGCCGAATACCGCCACGGCCTTTGCCAGGATTGCTGGGCCAAACTGCCCGTTTTACATAACCTTTTTTGAGTGTTTTTCTGAGTAAATCTCTATAATGTCCTTTTCTAGAA
>JAPKAJ010000212.1 GCA_028825345.1 Arenicellales bacterium
GCAAGTCAATCCCGACAGGTAGAAAAGCGCAGGTTTCGAAGCCGCGATGTCAGGATGAGGATCAAAAACAGCGAACTCCATGTCGCATCCGGTACTGGTACTGCTGTGGCGGAATACCTTTTGGGTGCCGCCAAATGATCGAATCTCCTGTATGCACTCCATGACAGTCGACCCCCGGTCAGAAGGTGACTACGCTGCGAATCGACTTGCCTTCGTGCATCAGGTCGAATGCGCTATTGATATCCTCCAGGGGCATCGTATGGGTGATCAGGTCGTCAATGTTGATTTTTCCTTCCATGTACCAGTCTACGATTTTCGGTACATCGGTGCGGCCTTTGGCACCACCAAAGGCGGTACCGCGCCAGTTGCGACCGGTCACAAGCTGGAAGGGACGGGTAGAAATCTCAGCACCGGCCGGCGCCACACCAATGATAATGCTGGTGCCCCAGCCCTTGTGACAGCATTCCAGCGCCTGGCGCATCACCTCGACATTGCCGATGCACTCAAAACTGTAGTCGGCACCGCCGCCAGTTAATTCGACCAGATAGGGTACTAAGTCTCCTTGCACCTCAGCAGGGTTTACAAAGTGGGTCATTCCGAACATCTTGCCCAGTGCTTCCCGATCCGGATTGAGATCTACACCGATGATCTTATCCGCCCCCACCATACGGGCGCCCTGCAGAACATTCAGCCCAATGCCACCAAGACCGAATACCACCACATTTGCTCCAGGCTCCACTTTGGCAGTATTAATTACAGCGCCTATGCCTGTAGTAACACCGCAGCCGATATAACAGACCTTGTCAAAGGGCGCATCCTCGCGAATCTTTGCCAGTGCAATTTCGGGAACAACCGTGTAGTTCGAGAAAGTCGATGTGCCCATGTAGTGAAACAAGCGGTCGCTACCGAGTGAGAAACGGCTGCTTTCATCAGGCATCAGACCGCGACCTTGAGTTTCACGAATGGCCTGACACAGGTTGGTTTTGCCGGAGGTGCAGTAATCACAGGTTCGACACTCTGGGGTATAAAGCGGGATGACATGATCCCCCGGAGACACAGAGGTCACACCCTCGCCGACTTCGACTACAACCCCGGCACCTTCATGACCAAGAATTGCTGGAAACAGCCCTTCGGGATCATCCCCCGACAGGGTAAAGGCGTCGGTATGACACACCCCGGTGGCCTTGATTTCAACGAGCGCCTCACCCTTGCGTGGCCCCTCGACATGTACAGTTTCGATACTGAGTGATTGGCCAGCCTGGGTGGCAACCGCGGCGCGACTCTCGATCATTGTGTCCCCCACATTTACGGATAGTTGTTATTGCTTTGGATTATATAGAAGCACTCGCCTGGGTTGACTCTTTAGCGATAGGCCAATCATGCTTGGGGTAGTGCCAGTCAAAACACGAAATCCCATGTTCTCGATAATGCCATCGGTCCAGCGCCTTGTAGTACTGTCTCTGGTGTTTGGCGCTATGCCCGGTGCTTTTGCGGATACCAGTGCGGTATTTAAAAGCCAGAAGGCAAGTTTTCGTATTGTCACTTTGATCTCGGGGTTGAATCACCCCTGGTCCGTGGCATTTTTGCCCTCGGGCGATATTCTGGTGACCGAGCGTCCCGGCACTTTACGGATGATTCAAAACGGTGTGCTGTTAGATTCGCCTGTCACCGGATTGCCACCAGTATCTGCTAAAAATGATCAAGGCGGATTACTGGATATCGCACTGGATCCGGATTTTGTGAACAACCAGCGGTTGTGCCTTTCCTATGTGGCCCGCGGGGAGGATGGCAGGGGTGCCGAGATTGCCTGTGGTGAGCTGCGCGGCAATCACTTGCACAATGTCGAGGTGATTTTTAAGGCCTTGCCAAAGAGCGGGACCGGACGGCATTTTGGCAGCCGACTGCTGTTTGCTTCTGACGGGTACCTTTATGCCACCCTGGGTGAGCGGGGCTATCGGCCCCAGGCGCAAAATCGCGCCACCCATCCGGGATCATTGGTACGCATTGCCCGGGACGGATCAATACCGCCGGATAACCCCTTTGTTGGGGATCCGGCCAGTCAACCCGAGATATACACCTATGGTAATCGTAACCCCCAGGGGCTGGCCGAACACCCGACGACAAGAGAGCTATGGATGCATGAGCATGGCCCTCGTGGTGGTGATGAACTCAACCGGGTTGTTGCCGGGGCTAACTATGGCTGGCCGGTGATCAGCTATGGAAAGGAATATTTCCTGCCCAAACCGGTTGGGGAGGGAACGCACAAAGAGGGTATGCGCCAGCCAGTACATTACTGGGTGCCGTCGATTGCCCCTTCGGGCATGACTTTTTATACCGGGCCGGATTTCCCGGGCTGGGCTGGGGATTTATTTATCGGCTCGCTCAAGTTTGGCGAACTTGTGCGTTTGGAACTTGAAGATGGAAAGGTGATTAACGAAGAGCGCTTGTTAAGCCGCGCGTTCGGCCGCATTCGTGATGTCCGCCAAGGGCCTGATGGCGCTTTGTACTTACTGACTGATGAGCGAAATGGCCGTTTGCTCAAAGTGATACCCCAAGACTGATCTTCGGGTTAAGCGTTATGATTCTTAGCAGCAACTGGTGACGATGAGGGACGTATCCGATGAAGCTGTCTGAACTCGAGATTTTTGTTGTCGGCAACCCGCCGCCGGGCTGGGGCGGCCGATACTTTATTTTTGTAAAGATAACCGCCAGCAACGGCCTGGTGGGCTATGGCGAAGTGTATTCCGCATCAGTCGGCCCCGAGGCCATGCGGGCCGTGATCGAAGATGTCTTTGAGCGGCATATGGCAGGGGAGAATCCTGAGAATACAGAGATGATGTTCCGGCGAGCTTATTCTTCGGGCTTTACCCAGCGCCCGGATCTGACTGTGATGGGGGCTTTTTCCGGATTGGAGATGGCCTGTTGGGATATCCTGGGCAAGGCACACGAGCGACCGGTCTACGCGTTGCTGGGCGGGCTGATGAACGAGCGCATACGTTCCTACAGTTATCTGTATCCGTTAGCGCATCATGACCTCAACACTTTTTGGAATGATCCCCAGATGACGGCTGAGAGTGCTGCAAAAATGGTTGAGCAGGGGTTTACTGCTGTGAAGTTCGACCCGGCTGGCCCTTATACCGTGCGCGGTGGTCACCAGCCCTCGTTGAGCGATATAGAGCGCTCGGTCACTATGTGCCGGCGCATACGTGAAACGGTGGGAAACCGCGCCGATATTCTTTTTGGTACTCACGGGCAGTTCACCACCGCGGGCGCTATTCGTCTGGCGAGAAGACTGGAACCCTATGATCCCCTGTGGTTTGAAGAGCCTTGCCCACCGGATAACCTGCTGGAGTTTGCCAATGTGGCCAAGCAATGCCGCATACCGGTGGCCACCGGTGAACGGTTGACCACCAAGGCAGAATTTGCCACCTTGCTGCGCACTGGCGGTGTGGCTATTTTGCAGCCAGCGTTGGGCCGCTCTGGGGGCATTCTTGAGACCAAGAAGATCGCCGCCATAGCCGAGAGTTTCAATGCCCAGGTGGCTCCACATTTGTATGCAGGACCTGTGGAGTGGGCAGCCAATATCCAGTTAGCGGCTAATATTCCCAACCTGTTGATGGTAGAAACGATACAGACCGGTGGCGATTTTCATCGCCAGTTGATCGGCGATACCATTCGCTGGGAAGATGGGTATATCGAGGCACCCACAGCGCCTGGTCTGGGCATCGAGTTTGATGAAGCCCTGGCAAGGGCGCACCCTTGGCAGGGCACCGGCCTGCATCTTGAGATGCAAGAAGCACCCTGTAATTATTCGACCGAGAATGTTTTTCTCGGTGGTGCCCCGCCGGTTGTGGATAAACCCTAACGCCAATTCGGGCTACGTCAGCGAGATCGGTCGAACCTGGGCCACTGCTGATTCAAGAGGTATTGCCGGGGCCCGGTTGCGCATCCTCCAGGTCATACAGGTGGTCAAGATCATCAAAGCGCTGGTTGATCTTGCTCGCCACATCCAGAGAACCGGCGTGCGCCAGCGAGCAGTAGTCGGCACCCGGACAGCAGATCATATCCGTCAGTGTACTTGGCCAGGCCACTGTTTCATCGTGCCAAGGCGCCAACTACACAACGCGGGATGTAGTGATTATCAGTGGCTACAAGAGCAGCCGTTAT
>JAPKAJ010000213.1 GCA_028825345.1 Arenicellales bacterium
CATAGAAACTGCCTTCAGGCACGTAGACCATCTCGAGCGCGTGCACGGACAGTTCGATTTTGCTCGGATCGACGACCTTGTCATCTGCGTGAAGCCACCTGAGTTTCACGCCTTTGCAGGCCCATTCACCCGAGCCATCGGCAGCGCGATAGAGAAAGGCCCCCATGCCCCGGGTGCCAGTCAGGCCGACGTCCATCTCCGCACCTGCAGGCGCCGAGTGATCGGCGTCTTTGGTGCTCAGACTTGCATGACTCCAACTCGCAGCGCCTTTCTCGCGGTACTTGACGAAGACCCACGCGGCATCCCAGTTCGCATAGCGGGTGCCCGATTCCTCCCACGACGCACGCCAGGAATCGTTCCAGGTGATATCAAACTGGACCTCGCCACCGGCGGACATCGCCACATCGGTCACCCGCAGGCTTTCCGCCTGAGCCACCTGGGCCCACAACATCACGCTGAGCAGCGCTAGCAATCGGCGGGGATTCAATATTTCCAGACGCTCGACTGCTAGAAGTTTGCTTTTTTGTTGGATCATCTTTTTGTTTTATTGTGTCCCTGCGGACGTTGTTGTTGAGACCGGATAGAGGGAGAAAGAGGGTTGTTAATCCCCAACCACAATAAAATCCTGGAAGTCTTTTCCCCAGTCAAGAGAGCCTTGTTTATGAAGATCTCCTGATTGATCAATCTTATAGGCGGTCAATGTACCTGATTTAGTTGCTGACACAAAAAGGTGACGATTTCCTGAATCAAGTCCGAGTGCCCAGGGGATACTGTCAGTGTCCGTTTTACCCAGGCATTTGAGTGTGCCGTCCGGGTGAACCTCGTAACGAAAGACCGCGTTGAAATCTTTGCCAAAACCTCTCACGGCATGATATAAGAATTTGCCATTTGATGTAATGACAATATCCGATGCAGCAAGACCCCTTTGAGGTTTTATATCCGGGGCTGAAGCGACCTGAACGAGCTTTAGTTGCCCCTTGTGATCCATTGAATAAGAACTCACGCCAAGTGCTTGCTCATTACTAAAAAAGACAAACCGCTTGTTTGGATGAAACACCAAGTGCCTGGGTCCAACGCCATCAGGAACTTCCGCCTGGGCAGGATTTAAGGCTGAGAGCCGCCCTATTTCAGCATTATACGAATACTGATAAAGACTATTGCTCTTGCCCGCATAAGGAATATAAGCAAATTTTTCATCCGGACTGGTTAATACAGCATGTGAATAAAGTAAGTTGTTGTTCACTGAAGAAATGACTTTTTCTATCCCACCGTCAGCATTGAGTGAATGGACGTTTACGATCCCCTCAAAGAAAGAAGCTGATAGCAAAAACCTTTCAGATCGATCAAAGGTCAAATAATCTCCACCATTTGGAAACCGAATCGTCTTTTTATCTTTCAACAGGCCATCACTTCTAACGGTAAACAGGGTCCCGTCTGTACTAACGTCAGGTTTGGAAGGATTAGGGATGATATACAATCGACGTTTTGATTTTTGATAGGCTATGGCTCGACCTCGATGATCTATCTCAGCACGTTGAACTTGCTTCAAGCTGGCTTCACCATCTTTTTCCTCAACTACGACGACGACCACTTTTTTACCAGAGGCGCTGCAACCATAAATCATGGTGGTTTCTGCAGCTTGAGAAAAATACTGACTGAGGCTGAGCACTCCAAATAGAAGTGATCGCATGAAGAAGTTTTGTTTACGGTTCATTGCTCACTAACTGCTAGGAATTTGCTTTTTTGTTTTATTTTGTCCCTGCGGTCGTTGTTGTTGAGATCGGCGTGCCGGTCGAAGCCTTGGCGAAGACTGGAAAGCGGGAGAAAGAGGGGTGACTGATGCGCCATTCCTTAGTTCTGAGTTCCGGAGAAAATCTTACTCAGGATCACTTCCCGGATGATGGCCTTGAGTTTGAAGTTGTCGAGCGCGGCCTTCGTCACAATCGAGTCGACCGTCAGTGAATCTCCGGGGTTCAGTTCTCTGGACAGCGCGAACCTCAGGAGATGGCTCGTAAAAGCCTTGGCGAATCGTTGTTCCTCTGTGACCAGGATCTTCTTGAGTCCAACGATATCCAGGAAGGCGTGTTTCTTAAATATCTTGCCGCTGGCATCGACGTCGCGCTTGTTCTCATACGTGTTCCGCCAGCGGCCGACGGCGTCGAAATTCTCCAGGGCGAAGCCCAGCGGGTCGATACGGGAATGGCAACTGGCGCAGGTCTCGTTCTCGCGATGCTGAGCGAATTTCTCACGGATCGTCTGATTCTTCGGCCCGGCGTCCTCATCCAGCGGCGGCACATCATTGGGCGGTGGTGGTGGCGGATCATTGAAGACCACTTCGATCATCCACGAGCCACGCGAGATGGGCTTGGTGCGCTGCGGGCCGGAAGTCATGGTCAACGCCGCGGCATTGGCAATGATGCCGCCATAACGCGGATCCGTCATGGCAACACGTTTGAACTGCTGCGACCGCAGTTTTCCCCGCAGCTGATTGTCATAGTCGAGGTCCGCTTTCTTCTGCAGCTGCTTGGCATCGGCTGGCTTGGCAGGCGAGGCCAGTTCCGCCGCCATCTTTATTACCTGATTCTCCATCTTCGCCCTCTCAGCGGTAATCTTATCCCGCACCTTCTTCAGCTCAGGGGAAATGTCCAAATAGTAGCGCGAGAGTGTCGCCTGCTGAGCAGGGCTACGGTTTGCGGCTGGCACCTGCAGGGCTGCGACGACTTCGGGGCCAAAGGTCTTTGCTTCGTGCGCCTTGAAATAAAAGTTCGAGGGTGTCGCCGCATTGATAATTTTCACCAACAAACGATTGCTACCCTTATGCAGGTTCAGGGTCACTTGATCGTTGCCAGTCCCGCTCCTGCGGTCATGAACCTTTTTGCCATTGAGCCACAGTCTCACGCCATAGCTACTGCCGATGCTCAGCGCCAACGCCCGTGGCGATTCTGCCACAATGGTACGATACAAGTAATCGGCCCTGTTTTTTTCGCTGCCGAGGAGATGCCTCGTGCCATCCACCAGTTCTTTTGCCTCGCGCCACTTTCGGGCATCGTAGGCCTTCTTTAGATCAACGGCCGGCTCATCGAGAAAAACGGTACTATAGGTTCTTCCGTAGTTCGGTGTAATAAATGGACCTATCCGGTGCCAGTCTGACAGTTCAACCGTGACATCCAGAAGTCCTGCCTGCTCGACCATCCACTTAGCCTGGCTAGCCGGCACACCGGCCTCTTTCGATCGTGCCTCCAGCAACTGCGGTTGTTCCTTCATAAAGGTCGCCAGCTTTGCCTGCTGTTGCTCAAGATTCACCTGCAAGGATTGACGGCTCTTCTCCAGCCTCTGATCCTCCTTGTCGACATCTTCCTGAGTAATCTGCCGTCCTTTCATCTCGGGCTTGTACCACTCGTTGAGAAACTCACTCCGATAACCATAGTCGGGCGAGATCAGCTCGATGATGGGCCGATTCTCGACAAACACAGAATCGAAGAGCAACAGGGGTTCCAGCACCATCTGATGACTGGCGGGGGTAATCGGATCGATGTAGTAATGGCGATACTTCTGGGCGTCTGGCGTCGCCGCCATCAGGTTCTCCAGCTGCATCCACTGCGCCGGGAAGGTATCAAGGAAGCGCTCGATTTTAGGATCGGCCAACATCCGCGTGATGGTCGTATTCAAAACCTCTGGCTCGACCAGTTCACCACTGGCGGCCAGCTTAAGCAGCTCGTCGTCTGGCGCGCTGCCCCAGAGGAAATAGGAGAGGCGGGACGCCAGTTCGAAGTGACCTGTGCTGGCCTTGGACTGGTAGCGATAGAGGAAAAACGGCGACGAGAGTGCCGCCGACGTGGTCTTCTTCATGGCATCAGTGAACGGCAACCCCTGCTTGATATTGGCCAGCGTAAAAGCAACGTAACGATCGAGCGCCCGCTTCTTCACGTTGCTGCGAAAGGCTCGGGTCAGGAACGGCTGCAAGCGCTGGGAGACCTCAGTCGCCATGTCGGCGTCGGCACCAGGCTCTTTGAAGAAGTCGTCCCAGACACCAACCGTCTTGTCATTGAAATCGGGGCTCTCCAGGATCGATACACTGAGCTTGAGAAACGCATCCAACAGCAGCGGCGACATGGTCAGCTGATTCGACTGATTATCGAAGCCGTGTAGCGCTCGCAGGTCCTTCG
>JAPKAJ010000214.1 GCA_028825345.1 Arenicellales bacterium
GTTCTCCGCTCCGCTCGCTGGGTTCACAGATATGGGCTACCACGGGGCTGTGGGTTTTGTCTCCACTATGGGCTGGCAAGGGGGGCTGTCTTTCGCCTTTACTGATGATCAGCGCCGATATGGACTCAAGAGCGACGGCTCCGCTGTCCACGCCGGTTTCCGGCACGACCGCTGGGGAATCGGATTGCGGCTTGGGCTGCTTGAAGAAGATGGTAACCTGCTGGGTGGCGCGTCGGGCGGAGCCCTCAGCGTATCGCATGCCCGAACGGTTTCCGGGGCATTACGCAGCCACCTGGATGTTAGCCACAAATGGTCAGTAGTGGGAAAATACACCGAGGGGCTGACCTGGGTTGATGACTATAGTGCGAGCCTGGTGTGTGATTTCAGCGAGATTCAAAGTAACAGTTGGGGGATCGGCCTGGTTGGGCGTGATCTATTTAGCACAGGTGATGCCTTTGGCGCCGCCTGGTCCCAACCACTGCGTACTCGTGACGGTGATGCCCGAGTCAGCGTACCGTACTGGAACAGTGCGCTGGGGGGCATCGATTTCAAGGTCGCCCGCACCAGTCTGGTACCCGACGGGGTCGAGCAGACTTTTGAGCTGTTCTACCGCAAACCGCTCGGCTCACGCACGCGCCTGATTACCTACCTTGTGCACCGCGAACAACCTCTGCACCGCCGCGGCAGTAGCGCTCGCACTAGTCTAGTCGGTGCGTTGCAGTTTAATTTCTCTTCTCACTGACGCTGCTGGCGACTTGTTGTTACCCTAGCGGTGAAGTTGGCCAATCTTGGCCGAAACAACGGTATCAGCACAAAATTTTGTGAACAGTATCCAACCCGCCCCAACCTACAAAGGCCCCCTGATTGTCTTCGTGGCTTTTCTGGTGTACTACCTGACCACCGCAATGGCGCTGCCCTATGGGGCTGGGCCAGACTACGCAGCTCACCTTGATGCAGCACACTTTATTTTTGACGAAGGGCGTCTGGCGACCCTACCGGCTGACGAAAAAAGACTTCATTTCACTGTCTACGGCGCTACACGCACATCGCGCCCGCCGCTGCCTTACATCGTCGCAGCAGCTGCTGCACACAGCCTAGACTGGACTGGAATTGATCTCCGCCTGCTGTTTCGCGCTGGGCCTGCACTGCTATGCGCCCTCACTCTGGGATTGATCTTCGCGACCCTACGGCTTTATTTCAACAACAACTGGTCTGCAATTGGTGGTGTGCTGCTGGTGGGACTCATGCCGCAATTCGCCTTCATTGCCTCGCATCTAAATGATGACTGTGCGGCAATTTTTTCAGTCACGCTGACGCTCTACTGTCTGGTGCGGCTGTTACATGAAAAATCAACGCCCAGTCTTGCGGCGATGACCGGAATTGCGATTGGATTGATACTCTTGTCTAAGTTTACCGCCTGGCTTTTCTTGCCCTTTGCAGGTATCGCTCTGGTGGCCTTTGCCCGGCCCCAACCTGGCCGTTGGCTGTCCCGAACCGCTTTTTTTACTATCGGCATCATCATTGGCGGCGGCTGGTGGATTGGTTTCAATATCTGGCACTATGGCTGGTACGATCCGCTGCTATTCAAGATCGCTGCACAGACCAGTGCGGCTCATTTGCAATTGGCACCAGAAGCTGTGCGGAGTTTCGCTGACGAAGGTGTAAATCTAACGGGACTGGTCATTGGCAATTACAAAGGTTTTGTCAACGAGACACTAATTTCTGCAATTGGCAACCTCGATTGGTTGCGGCTCAAACTTGGGCTCCCACAGTATCTTTTGTATAGCCTGATACTGATAACAGGTTTAGCGTATGTGCCTCTGCGATGGCTCACCACACTGTTTTGGGCTGTTCGTGGCGGCGCTGTATCTAACCTCCGAAACCTGCTATTCGAAACTCTTCTTCTGGGCGCCATCGGTTTTCAGTTTTTCATGTATGCCCGCTACAATTTACTTCAAGAAGCTCAGGTGCAAGGCAAGTATCTGTTGCCGGTTCTGCTGTGCCCCTTGCTACTATTCTTTGTAGCTGTCGAACAGCTTGGGCGGGTTCGCTGGCTGCGCCAGTGCCTACCGACCCTGGCTTTTGGCTCACCGCTGGGCGGTGTACGGGTTGCCCTCGTACCCGCGCTGATGATCACCTTGATCGCACTGATACACATTGATGCACTGGTGCGCTTCGTGATTCCCTTTTACCATCCTCCCCCGAAAATGTTGCGCCTGGGGGGCTTTCATTCTTTTGATCTCACCAGCGCAGCGCTCATTTACGATACCCGAAACCTCGAGCTACAATTGGGTGAACACGGCTGGCACATTTACACGCTGACTAAAGATAGTCAGATTGAATTTAACCCCGCCCTATGCCAGTTTTTTCATGCCAACAACCTCGTGCAGATAAAACTGCGAAGCGACGGGGCTGGTACATTACAGTTATTCTGGGAGGATGGCCGGAATTTTGTTGTACGAGAAGGCGTATATTCCACTACCGCGAAAATACAAGCTGGAGAAAATACTTTGCTACTCGCCGCTGGGACTGGCAACTGTAAACGACTGCGACTTGATCCCACCAATGCAGCTGGCCATCAAATTTTGCTACGTGAGTTTTCTGTAGCACCTCTTTCGATCAATCGTCGACCATTTCGATAGGCGACACAGCGTTGTAGGGTGGCCGGTTGCCTGTGATGGTTAAATTGAGATGCAATGCCCAAGAGCTGACTGAGCAGGTTTTCGATGTCCTGGTCATCGGCGGTGGAATTACCGGGGCTTGGACTGCATTGGACTGCGCTCTGCGGGGCATGTCTACCGTGCTGATCGAAAAAAACGATTTTGGCAGTGCCACATCTATGCGCTCATCCAGGCTGCTGCATGGTGGTATACGCTACCTGCAGCAGTTGGAGCTTGCGAAAGTGCGCGAATCATCCCGCGAGAGGGCCTTTCTGATACGCTGCGCACCGCACATGGTTGAACACGTACCGTTCATCGTACCCACGTACCGCGGTCTGCGCCAAAGCCGCGGTTTTCTATACAGCGGTATGCTCGCGTACCGGTTATTGACTCTGGGCGCCCAGACTGGGTTGACCGATCCTGCTACTCAAATACCCAAAGACCGAGCTCTCAGTCGTGCGCAAACCATAGCGGGTGGAGCACTGGATGGCGAAAACATTACGGGCGGGCGGGTACTGTACGAGGCGCAGATGAATAGCTCCGAACGAATGACGCTGGGTGTGATTGATACTGCCCGCCTATCTGGTGCCGCTACGTTCAATTACATCGCGATGGAGAATTACTGTAGTGGTGATCGCAAAGTGGTTGGTGTCAAAGTCCGTGACAGGGTTAGCAACAAGTCATTTGAAATTCGCTCTCGCGTCGTAGTCAACGCCGCCGGCCCTTGGTGTGACAGTCTGAACCAGACTGCATCATTGCACCGGCTGAACACCGGCTTTGCTCGCGGCGCTCACATCATCACCCGGCCACTACTGGGCAACTATGCAGTCGCCTTGCCTTCCACCTTCCGTGCGGACGGTGTGGCCACACGCGGGAATCGGCATATTTTCGTTATTCCCTGGCGAGGCTACTCTCTCATTGGCACGAGCTATATTGAAGCCAATGAGCCCTCAGGGGAATTGGTTCCGACCAATAGCGAAATCGACCAACTGATTGAAACCGTTAACGCGTCCCTGCCACAGGCAAAGCTGAATCGCGCCGATGTACGCCAATCCTTCGCCGGCTATTACCCGTTGCAGAATCCAGCAATCCAGCGCGGGATTTATCAGGGCACCGGTGAATACCAACTGGTTGATCACAGCGTTACCGACAATCTAGACGGACTGGTTACTGCACTGGGCGCCAAGTTCACCACCGGCCGTCGGCTCGGCGAGATGACAGCTCAGTTGGTACAAAGAAAACTCGGCCGACAAGGGTCACGCAACAACCCAACTAGAAGAGTCCGACTGGTTGGTGGTGATATCAACGATCTGGCCAAGTTCCGTAATGACTGCATTCAACAATACAGCACTCTTTGGCCAGAGCAAATCTGTCTACAACTGATAAGCAGTTACGGGACACGAATCGATGAGATCGCGCAGTTATGCCGTCACCGACCGGATCTGGCCGAACTGCTCGCCCGTGGGGGTGATACCATC
>JAPKAJ010000021.1 GCA_028825345.1 Arenicellales bacterium
CCCCAAGGTGGTTGGGCCGTCGAAACTGACACTCGCTGTTTACCAGTGGGACTCCAGCAGACCACTCCTCATGCAATTTCCCAAATGGACAGCCAAGAGCCTCATCGAACCACCGTTCAACCACCTCGTTAAACATCTCGAAATACCGAGGGTAAAAAACAATGCGGGCGTAATCGATATGCCGAAAGCCCACGGTAATACTGGTCGTGAATACCACGTTATTTTCCCGAAAAAAAGTCGATTCTAGCAGTCATTTTTTGACACGCAACGGCCATAACATTTGACTAAGTGGCCAACTCATAACGGGTTCACGACCTGTGGAATCTTGTAGCGAAAAATTTCTTGTCAACGAGTCAGGTCAAATCCTTGCCACTACTTGGGCTCACGCTAATTTCCCGCGAAACCCCAAGCAAAAGACATACAGCATGTTTGGTTTGCACCACTACGATAGAATCTTTAAAATACCGACCAGTCGGTATGCTTATGAAACAAGAATCCACTTTGCATCGCACAGCTATTCGAATCCTTGAGATCGCGCGTGAGCTGTTTCTAGCCCACAGTTATGCAGATGTAACCATGGACCAGATTGCTGCAGCATCCAGCGTTACTAAAGGCGGCCTATATCATCACTTTGCAGGCAAGGAAGCACTGTACCTGGTAATGATGCAGGCTGACCTGTCAGAAAAACACCAGCTATTCAACAAAGCAGTGGTTATGGAGGGTTCCTGCCGTCAGCGCCTTGAAGCGCTGGCCCACTCGTTTCTGGCTTTACCGGCCCAACAAAGGCGCCTCGCCGGGCTGATCCGCCGAGACATAAACACGCTCAGCGAAGAAGCACGGCAACAGTTGATTCATTGCTACCAGAGCGCCCTACCCGACCAGGTGCGCTCGATTATTCAACACGGTATCCGCGCCGGGGAATTGCGTCCGATCGATGCACGCCTGGCGTCATTTTGTTTTATTAGTTTGGTCGAGCATTGTGTCAGCCACCACGGTGAGCGCGTATTGCCAACCAAGGTACAAAAAATCGCGTTTGTTCTGGATCTGTTTTTCACCGGTGCATCGGATAAGACCCAGATTACTGTTGATCAGGAAACATCATAACGATGCAAATAAACTTTGAAACTGACCCATCGCGCTACCGTCACTGGCGCATTGAAATCGATGATACGGTTGCTCAGTTAATCCTCGACGTCACCGAGGATGCCGGCTTGTTTTCCGGTTACGATCTGAAACTGAATTCTTACGATCTTGGTGTTGATATCGAACTGCATGATGCGGTGCAACGGTTGCGCTTTGAGCATCCCGAGGTACAAATAGTCGTACTGCGCTCCGGAAAAGAACGGGTTTTTTGTGCCGGGGCCAACATCCGCATGCTCGCAGGCGCCGAGCATGGGTACAAAATAAATTTCTGTAAATTTACCAACGAGACCCGAAACGCCATAGAAGAGGCGGGCCGCGAATCCGGGCAAAAATACATCAGCGTAATCGAAGGCATTTGCGCAGGTGGCGGATACGAACTGGCACTGGCTACTGACTATATTATGCTGGTAGACGATGGTTCAGCGGCAGTTTCGCTCCCTGAGGTTCCACTGCTCGCCGTCTTGCCAGGAACCGGAGGGTTGACCCGGCTGACCGATAAGCGCCGGGTCCGCCGTGACCGGGCAGATGTTTTCACCACCCTGACGGAAGGTTTTAAAGGGCCTCGGGCTGTTGAGTGGGGTCTGGTTGACCAAGCGGTAGCCGCATCAGACCTGGATAGCGCCGTCACCGACGTGGTGCAGCAACTGGCAACGCAAACCGAACCCAGACCCGCCACCACGGGTATTACCCTGTTACCGTTGCAACGAACCATCGAACCCGACAGTCTGCGCTACAGCACCTTGACAGCAACTGTGGATCGAGCAGGCGCCACTGCAACGATAATGCTGCATGGGCCAGACATTCCGGCACCAGACACGGCTGATGCGCTGATCACACAAGGCGATCAGGCCTGGTTACTGCGTTGCGCCCGAGAGCTCGATGATTGTCTGCTTCATTTCCGCTTTAATGAACCCGAGATCGGAGTACTGGTATTTCGCAGCACTGGACAAACAGAACAAGTACTGTCGCATGACCGTTTTCTTAGAAAGCACTCCAATCATTGGCTAACATCTGAGATTCGCCTGTACTGGAAGCGGGTATTGAAACGGCTCGACCTGACTGGGCGCTCACTGGTCGCTCTGGTAAACCCAGGTAGCTGCTTTGCGGGACTGCTGGCGGAAATCGTTCTGGCCTGCGATCGCAGCTATATCATGGCCGATGAGGATGGTGAATACCCACAACCCGCGACCCTATGCATTACTGAAACGAATTTTCAGTTACTGCCGATGAGTAATGACCTGACCCGTCTTCAGACCCGTTTTTTAGGCAATGATGATGCACTTAAGAGGATTCAACTCTATCTAGAACAGCTGATCGATGCCAAGAAGTGCGAGGATCTGGGTCTGGTCACCTTCGCTCTGGACGAGTCCGACTGGGAAGACGAGATCCGAATTTTTCTCGAAGAACGCGCCGCTTTCTCGCCGGATGCCCTAACCGCCATGGAAGCCAATCTTCGCTTCGCCGGGCCAGAAACCATGGAAACAAAGATCTTCGGACGCTTAAGCGCCTGGCAGAACTGGGTTTTTCAACGGCCCAACGCCGCAGGGGAAAGCGGCGCTCTGCGCCGCTACGGCAGCGGTCAAAAAGGCTTTTTCGACAAGGCGCGGACTTAATCTGATGACCCCCTGTAAATACCCTGATGGAGACCGTCGCGATGAGTGAATCCAGCCACGTAGCCTACGACACTATTATTCCGAACAACGTAGGGCTCGCCTCTGATCGCAAAGTGCTAAAGGCACTAGAAAAATGGCATCCTGAATTTCTGGCCTGGTGGAAATCAATGGGGCCAGATGGATTTCAAGAATCTCCTGTGTATCTGCGCACCGCAATCAGCGTTGAGCGTGAAGGCTGGGCCCAATTCGGTTATGTCAAAATGCCAGAGTATCGCTGGGGTATCCTGCTGGCACCGCAGGTAGAAAACCGCACAATTGGATTCGGTGAATATCAAGGAGAACCGGTTTGGCAAGAGGTGCCAGGCGAGTACCGCGCACTGTTGCGCCGCCTGATTGTAATCCAGGGTGATACCGAACCGGCATCGGTAGAACAGCAAAGGTTCCTGGGAAAAACCGCACCTTCTCTATACGACATGCGCAATGCCTTCCAGGTAAACGTCGAGGAGGCTCGACATCTCTGGGCTATGGTGTACCTGCTGCAAAAGTATTTTGGCCGCGATGGCCGTGAAGAGGCGCAGGAACTTCTGCGCCGTCGATCGGGAGATCCTGATGCGCCACGACTGCTGGGGGCCTTCAATGAAGAAACACCAGATTGGCTTTCCTTCTTCATGTTCACCTTTTTTACCGACCGTGACGGCAAAATGCAGCTCGAAAGTCTGGCTCAATCCGGATTTGATCCGCTGTCGCGCACCACCCGGTTTATGTTGACCGAGGAAGCCCATCATATGTACGTGGGCCAAAGCGGTATCGCCCGGGTTCTCCAACGCACCTGCCAGATCATGGCAAAGAACCAGATAGACGACCCATTTCGGATAGATGAAATCAGAGAGTTAGGCGCGATTGACCTGCCTCTGATACAGCGTAAAGTGAACTTTCACTTCTCAGTTTCGCTTGATCTGTTCGGCTCTGAGATATCGACCAACGCCGCCAACTTTTTTGACGCCGGCCTTAAGGGGCGCTACAAGGAACTCGATATCGATGATGACCATCGGCTGGTCGATGGCCTGTATCCGGTACTCAAAGTTATAGATGGGCGTATTCAAAGCGTTGACTCGCCAGCATTACCCGCTCTTAACATGCGCCTGCGGGACGACTATGTGCGCGAATGCGCTCGTGGAGTCGAAAGATGGAACCTGGTGATGGCCAAAGCCGGCATAGAGTTCAAGCTGAAACTGCCGCACGTTGCTTTTAATCGGGCAATCGGTGAATTTTCCTCAGTCGAGGCCTCGCCAGAGGGTCATCTTATGCAACAAAAAAAGTGGCAACAACAACACGACCACTACCTACCCACCACGGAGGACGCTGACTTCTTGCAATCTTTAATGCAACCGCTGCATCAACCTGGCCAATACGCATCATGGATCGCACCGCCGACCCGCTCAATCGACAACCTGCCCAACGATTTCGAGTACGTCAGGATCCCGGGATAAACTGCTGGTAACTAGCGTTTTACCTGGGTCTACAGAGTCCGGTATGGTGGAGACCTCGCGGTACTTCTTGGTGCTCGATAAAACGATTGCGCGACAATAATTGGACTTAGAGGAACTGACGCAATGGATCAGGCAAAGGAAGCTGCGAAAATAGTCGTCATCGGTGCCGGTATGGTCGGCGTCTGCTGTGCTTTGTATCTCCAACGTGCAGGTCACCGGGTCATACTGGTGGATGCCAACGAACCGGGTAGTGGCGCCAGTTACGGCAATGCAGCTACCTTTGCCAGTTACGCCTGCATTCCCGTTAATCACCCTAAGCTACTTACAGCTCTCCCAGCCCTGCTGTGGGGATCTGCCAGACCGCTATCCATTTCTTTAACCTATATGCCGACGATGCTGCCCTGGCTGCTCTCGTTTTTACGTCACTGCCGGCGCACTGAGGTCAACCACATCATCAGGGCGCTGGGTGTTCTGCTAGCGCATGCCGAGGATGCGGCAATGACTCTGTTTCGCAGTGCTGATGCACTCAATCTGATCCGGCGCAACGGTACCATCTACCTTTATTCAAGCGAAAGAAGCTTAGCTGGCGCACAGGATGACATTAAACGACGGCGTCGGCAGGGTGTCGCAATCACAGAACTTGATATCAGTGACATTCAGGACCTTGAGCCCCAATTGGCCTCGGTATTCGCTGGAGGCATTCTCTACGATGACGGTTTTCAACTGCTGGACCCGCAACAAATCATCTTGAAAATGGTTGAGAAATTCGCGGCCGATGGTGGCCAAGTACTGCGTGAGAAAGTGACCTCTCTGGCCCGCAATGACTCGGGTGATATACAGGTCATCGGCGGCTCAAGGTCGATCAGCGCCCGACAAGTAGTGCTGGCAGCCGGCGCGCGATCACAAACTATTCGCAGTGGACTCATCGACCCGCTGCCGCTGGATACCGAAAGAGGCTATCACGTGATGTTTCCAGATAGCGCTACATTGCTGAACCGACCGGTTGGGCTGGCAGATGCCGGCCTTTATCTGTCGCCACTTAACTTAGGTCTGCGGGCGGCAGGAACCGTTGAGCTTGCCGGCCTGAACGCCCCACCAAACCCGGCCCGGCTGGCCTACATTGAGCGATGGGTCCATCGTGTTCTACCTCAAGTTGGGCAACGCGGGGATACCTGGTTGGGTTTTCGACCTACTCTGCCCGACAGCCTGCCGGTGATCGGTCGTTCTTCACGGCATCCGGGGCTGATCTATGCGTTCGGCCACCACCATATCGGCATAACGCTCGGTGGCATTACTGGCAAACTCGTCCAGCAGATCATCGATGGACACCCACCCACCGTGGATCTTACGCCGTACCGTCCAGAACGATTTGCGCGCTAGGCCAACAGGTCAAATACGGCATGCAGGTACATCTGCGTTGCCCGGGTCAACTGCTCAATCTCGACGTACTCGTTAAGCGAGTGCGCCTGAACTAGAGAGCCGGGCCCACACACCACGGCAGGGCTGCCCAGATGAGGCGCATCAGTCGCCCCAGGGAAAGCCGAAGCCTGTGCCGGTGATCCCGTGAGTAATTGCGACGATTCGAGTAATGAGCGCACGACTGGGGAGTCCAGCGGAATATCATTGGCCGGGATATCCCAAGAGGGATCGCTAATCTCGTAGCGAAACCCAGGGTCGTCTGCCTTCAAAGATTCCAGCCGCTTCTCGATATCCTGGCGTACGCTTTTTGCACTATCCCCTGGAAGCAGGCGACGATCAATTTCAAGTTCACAAAAATCAGGTACTGCGCTAACGAGATCACCGCCGCGGATCACACCTGGACTGTAACGCCCATGACCACACAAGGGATGGGGCTCACGGGATGCGAGCTCTGCGTTGTAATCAGACAATGCCGTGACAACCCGGGCCATACGTTCAATCGCGTTTTCTCCGTGTTCAGGAATACTGGAGTGCACCGCCTTACCAAAGGTACGGATAAACAGACCATGCTGCCCTTTATGTGCCGGGCACACAGCAAGGTCTGAGGGTTCGCCGATGATGCACTGGTCTGCCATCGGGCCATTAAGGCCGATTTCACGGGAACCGATCATCTGCCATTCCTCGTCGGCGACCCCGCACAGCATTAATGTTCCCTGGAGTTGTACATCTGCCTCCTGCAACAAGCGTACCACTTCAAGATAACAAGCCAATCCCGCTTTCATGTCACAGGAGCCACGCCCGTAGATCCGACCGTCCGCCTCGCGTGCACAGTAGGCTTGTTCATAGCCCTCGGCCGGCACAGTATCTAGATGTCCACACAGCATCAGTGATGGCCGCTCGCCAATCCCTTGACGTGTGCCAAAGACATTGGGACGCCCGGGTGCCGCATCACGAGAAGAAACGGCCATACCGAGTTGGCTCATCTGCTCCAGGTAATACTCGCCAATCTCCTTTTCGCGATGGCCGGGGCGAGGCTCACCAGCCATTGGGTTCTCGCTTGGAATGGCAATCATTTCCTTGAGTCGATCTTTAATCGACTCGATCGATAACGATCCGGATAGACTATTCAACTGCTCGATGACCTGGTCCTTCATAAATCTTTCCCCTTGACTGTGCCTAGCGATATATCCCCAACAACAACAACCGGGGATGATATCAACATACCACCAACACCCGGGGCCGGTGCTACACTCGCCGTCCTTTCAACCTCACCTGGAGACTGGGATGGCCTTCCTTGCGGATTACGGTCTCTTTCTTGCTAAATCACTGACTATTGTTCTTGCTGTAATCGGCGTCATTGGCGCCGTGGTAGGTATCGCGATCCGCAATCGACACACATCGCCCGAGCAGATTGATGTAAAACGGATTAATGATCGCTACCGCGATATGGCCAACGCCATCGAATTCGCCACTCTAAGCCCTGAGCAGGCGAAAAAAAAGCAAAAATCTAGCAAGAAAGAGCTCAAAACAAAAGCCAAGGCAGACAAGCGCAACCCCCCCGAAGCGCGAAAACGGGTGTTCGTCCTCAACTTTCACGGTGATATCCGTGCCAGTGAAGTGGGACTTCTTCGCGAAGAAATCACCGCAATACTATTAGGAGCGCACGATGGGGATGAAGTGGTTATCCGGCTCGAAAGTGCTGGCGGCATGGTACATGCCTACGGCTTGGCTGCTTCTCAGATTTCCCGGTTACGCGAGGCTGGCATCGAGGTAACCGTCGCGGTCGATAAAGTCGCTGCGAGCGGCGGATATCTTATGGCCTGCGTTGCAGACCGGATTCTGGCTGCGCCGTTTGCTGTGATTGGCTCTATTGGTGTGGTCGCCGAGATTCCCAACTTCAACCGCTTATTGAAAAAACACGACGTTGACTATGAACAGATATCAGCTGGTGAATTCAAGCGAACCATTACCATGCTCGGCGAGACGACCGACCGGGCCCGGGCCAAAGTTAAAGAAGAAGTCGAACAAACCCATACCTTGTTCAAGGATTTCGTCAAGCAGCAGCGACCTATCGTGGACCTTGATGCTGTCGCCACTGGTGAGCACTGGCTGGGCACCCGAGCTCATACCTTGAAGCTGGTGGATGAGATTCGCACCAGCGATGATTATCTGATGAGTCTTCGAGAAACCGCCGATATCTTTGAGGTGGAGTACAGTATCAAAAAGAAAATGTTTGATCGACTCTCTGGACTGATCGGCCGTCTGCGAGGTGGCAACCTATTGACCCAGGATTCACAACCAATGACCCACCTGACCTGAGCCTACTTTCGGCATTGAAATAACCGTACAAATGAAGTAACACAATGATCTATCAGTTAGGAGCCCACGTGCCGACGGTTGCCGATGATGCCTACATAGCACCAAGTGCCGACGTCATCGGTTCAGTTGATCTGGGATCACAATCCAGCGTCTGGTTCGGCGCTGTACTGCGGGGCGACAACGACCAGATCGTCATTGGCGCCCGTACCAATATCCAGGACAATACTGTCATTCATGTGGATGCCGGGGCACCTGTCATCATCGGAAGCGACGTATCTGTCGGCCACAGCACCGTCATCCACGGCTGCACCATTGCCAACAATGCGCTGATTGGAAACGGCGCCGTGATACTTGATTTTGCCCAGATTGGATCGGACAGTCTGGTTGGAGCTAACGCATTGGTTACGGAACGCAAAATTTTCCCACCCCGATCACTGATCGTGGGGTCACCCGCACGCTTCGTTCGGGAACTTACCGATGCAGAGGTTCAACGTCTTCGCGATAACGTTCAGAGCTATATAAACAAGGCTAAGCGCTACCGAACTGATCTTCAGCCCGTCGGCTAGTGCAAGCTGAAACCCTGGCAATCCCATGACATAGAGATGAGAGGGGATATGAGAATAGGCTTTATCGGGCTCGGTAACGTTGGCGGCAAGCTTGCCGGAAGTATCTTGCGCAATGACTTCGACCTAACGGTACGAGATCTCGACCCAGAACTGGAGCACTCGTTCGCTCAAAAAGGTGCAGCTATCGGTGAAAGCCCGGCACAGATCGCGCGTAACGTCGATATTCTCATCACTTGCCTACCCAATCCAGAGGCAAGCGCCAACGTCATGGAAGGGGAAGATGGGGCTCTGAGTGGAATAGGTTCCGGCACGATCTGGGCTGAAATGAGCACCACAGACGAGCGCGAAGTACGCCGATTGGGTGAACAGGTCATGGCGGCGGGCGGCGAACCAATCGATTGTCCGGTCTCCGGCGGGTGTCACCGGGCAGCTACGGGGAACATCTCTATATTTGCTGGGACCGAGCGCTCTACTTTTGACAAGGCACTGCCCGTACTCACGACTCTCGGTCGGCAAGTCCTCCATACGGGTCCTCTGGGCTCTGCGTCGATATTGAAGGTTCTCACAAACTATCTTGCCTCGGTAAATCTCGCTGCCCTGGCTGAGGCCCTGATGACCGCTCATCGGGCTGGGATGGATCTCAACACCACTTACGAGGCAATCCGTATCTCATCAGGAAACTCCTTTGTGCACGAAACTGAAAGCCAAGTGATTTTGAACGGGAGTCGGGATGTCAACTTCACTATGGACCTGGCTGTAAAAGACCTGTCGTTGTTCCAGGCGATTTCAGACAGGGCCGACGTGCCGCTCGAAATATCCCCCCTACTGCTTAAGATTTTTAAGGACGGGCGAGACCGCTACGGCGGGCGCGAGTGGTCAACTAATATTGTTCGACGTCTGGAAGAAGCCTGTGGTGATCAACTGCGGGCGCCAGGATTCCCTGCTGAACTCGTGGATGACGAACCGGAAAGCCCTGGCTGCGAGGTTGTGCCGAACAAAAACTGAATGCAGGATTTGCACCACATCGCCACCTGCTGGGGTTTGGTTACGACATAGACATGCTGCACTGCAACATGTCATACTGTTAACCGAAGATGCTTCACCTGCCCTCTCCAGACGCGGCCCAAACATGGTGCCAGCAGCAACGCAGCAATGGGCGGACCATCGGCTTTGTGCCTACCATGGGATCGCTGCATCGAGGCCACCTATCCTTAGTCAAGCGCGCCTGCAGCGAAAATGAGACCTGTTGCGTTAGCATCTTTGTAAACCCGTTACAGTTTGAGGACTCGAAAGATTACAACGCCTACCCCCGAAACCTCGACTCTGACCTCACTACGCTCGAGCAACAGGGATGCACCATGGTCTTTGTCGGCAGTCTTGGGCAATTTTTCCCCGAGATCGTCGATCTGCAGGAAATCAAAACGCTGGGCGCCGGCCGATACGGAAGAGGACTCGAAGGCACCTTTCGGCCCGGGCATCTCGACGGTGTAAGAACCATTATCGATCGGCTGTTTCGCACCGTGGGGCCAGTCAACGCCTACTTTGGAGAAAAGGATTTTCAGCAAACCCTGGTCGTCTCGGATCTGGCTGCACAGATTGGCTACCCGCAGGTAATAGTATGTCCTACGGTTCGCGACGAATCCGGGCTTGCCCTGTCATCACGCAATGCCCTTTTGAGTTCACCCCAGAAAAAACAGGCTCATAGCATTTACCAAGCGCTGTTGGCAGCACACCAAATCTGGACAACGGGCGAGCGCCGACCAGAGACACTAGCCAGCACCATGCTGGAGATCTTGAACAACACTGACCTTGGTGTCGAATATGCCGAGATCCGTGACCCGACCGCATGGACCGAAACCACACCAGAAACCCCTCTACAACAAGCACAGGCCTTGATCGCGGCGCGCATCGGCGGGGTACGCCTGATTGATACCCTGCGTCTGGACTCCCGCCATACGAACGAGACAATCGCGGTGGCGCAAGCAGGCTCTGGCCCTTAACTTTATAGCTTTGACCAGCGCCTGACGCGCGGGATTAGTGCTCCCCGCCCGCCTTAAAGTTGAACACAGCCCCTTCCTTGATGCCCGATGGCCAGCGGCTGGTGACCGTTTTCATCCGGGTATAAAAGCGCACACCCTCGGGGCCGTGCATATAGTGATCGCCAAATAATGAGCGCTTCCATCCACCGAAACTGTGAAAAGCCAGCGGGACTGGAATGGGCACATTAACCCCCACCATGCCAATTTGTGCACGATGGCCAAAGTCACGGGCGGCATCACCGTCACGAGTAAAAATGGCAGTCCCGTTGCCGTACTCGTGATCATTGACCAGTTTGAGCGCCTCTTCGTAGCTACTGACACGTACGACCGAAAGTACCGGCCCAAAAATCTCGTCGCGATAAATATCCATCTGTGGGGTAACCTGGTCGAATATCGTGGCGCCGACAAAGCAGCCGGACTCGTACCCCGGCACAGCAACCCCACGGCCATCCACAACCAATTCAGCCCCTTCTTCGACACCACGATCGATATACCCTTTGATTCGATCCCGCGCATCCGGCGTAATCACAGGACCCATTTCGACTCCTTCCTGATCATAGGCGCCGACCTTGAGTGTCTCGATGCGCGGAACCAACTGCTCCATCATTCGATCTGCGGTGTCGTCCCCAACCGCGACTATCACTGAGATCGCCATGCACCGCTCGCCGGCAGAACCATAGGCCGCGCCCATTATCGCGTCTACCACCTGCCCCATATCAGCATCCGGCATCACCACCATGTGATTCTTCGCACCACAAAGCGCCTGAACCCGTTTTCCATGGGCACAACCCGTCTGGTAGATGTACTCCCCTACTGTCGTTGACCCCACAAAGCTGACTGCCTGAACAGTTGGATCCGAAAGCAGGACATCAACGGCTTCCTTATCGCCATTCACGACATTGAGGACGCCGTCGGGTAAACCTGCCTCGGTCATCAGTCTCGCCATAAAGCCTGCGCAGGACGGATCACGCTCAGAAGGTTTGAGGATAAAAGTATTGCCACAAGCGATAGCGACAGGAAACATCCACATCGGCACCATGGCCGGAAAGTTGAACGGCGTGATGCCCGCGACGACTCCCAAAGGCTGGCGCATGCTCCACGAATCCACCCCGTTGGCCACTCCCTCGCTGAACTCTCCCTTGAGCATCTGTGGAATGCCACAGGCAAACTCGACGACTTCCAGGCCGCGGGTGATCGATCCCTTGGCGTCGTCGACGGTTTTACCGTGCTCAGATGACAGCAGCGCCGCCATTTCATCTATATTCTTAATCAGTAATTCACGATAACGATACAGCACCTGTACCCGCCGGGCCGGGGGCATCTGCGCCCAATCCGGGAATGCCTGTGAGGCATTCGCAATTGCGGCACGCGCTTCATCGGCACTGGCCAGAGCGACCGTGCGAACCACCTTCCCCGTCGCTGGGTTATATATGTCACCGAAACGGTTACTCACTCCGGCGACCGGCCGACCACCTACATAATGCCCAACTATCTCACTTACCGCTGCATTCATCGTCTGACTCCTATGATCGCTTGACGCCTCTTAAGATCTTACCAACTCGGACACCATCTACAATAATTGATTATCTTCTTTAACTTGAAGTTTGACATACAATGTTAAATCCATCATGACAAATAATTTACATTTTGCATTTGTCGTACAGCGAGATTCACTACGTGTTGTTGCTAACGATTCTATCTATTGTCGACATTCCAGAAGATCATAACAAGTTCGGCACTCTCCTTTGGGCAATCTACGATCTTGAGCTCAGCCCTATTACGCTTTGATCACATTGAACGTAAGTCCGGGGTTTGCCCGATTAACAAAAACTCATCGATTATGGTCGACTCAGTAAAACGGATATTGACCGTGCCCAGACCAGAGATGGGAAAATCCTCATGCCCAATGACAGAACCGGAGCCTGAGAGAATTTCGAGCCTGGTGTATCAATGAAGATCACGCTGCAGTCCCCACGCTGGCGAGCGTTTTAAGGCATGATTAATGCCACCTTGTTGATCGTGCATCGCCAAGGCAGAATGTCTTCATGTAACCGGCCAGTCGACGAATAAATTTGACCGTCAAGGGCCAAAATGGAGACTTCCAATGAATACCCGAATTACCGACATCCATAAAACAGATATCGCTCACGCCCTGCACCCCTACACCAATCTGGCCGCCCACGAGGAACAAGGCCCGCTGGTCATTACCCGCGGAGAAGGGGTGTACGTCTGGGATGATCAGAATAATCGCTATCTGGAAGGGCTTGCGGGTCTGTGGTGCGTATCGCTTGGATTCTCCGAGGAACGATTGGCAAAGGCCGCGGCGGACCAATTTGCCGCACTGCCCTATTCCCACACATTTGCCCACCGTTCCACCGAGCCGGTGATAGCGCTTTCGGAAAAGCTGATCAAGATAGCGCCTGAGCCCATGACCCGAGCCTTTTTTCTAAATTCCGGGTCCGAGGCGATCGATGCCATGATCCGCTTCACCTGGTACTACAACAACGGCCGCGGGTTGCCAAAGAAAAAGAAAATCATCTCCCGAAAACGCGGCTATCACGGTGTAACGGTCGCCGGCGGCAGCCTTACTGCCATTCCGCTGATGCAGAACGACTTTGATTTACCCCTGGAACGAATGATCCACACCGATACCGCCGGCTATTACCGCTACGGCCAAGCCGGTGAATCCGAGGAAGATTTTGCCAGTCGCCTTGCTGACAATCTTGAACAACTTATCATCAATGAAGGTCCAGACACGGTCGCCGCCTTTGTCGCCGAACCGGTGATGGGTGCTGGCGGTGTCATGCTGCCACCGGCCACCTACTTCGGCAAAATTCAGGTGGTGCTGGACAAATATGACGTGCTGATGGTGGCAGATGAAGTCATCTGCGGATTTGGCCGCACCGGCAACATGTGGGGCTCGCAGACCTACGGTATCCGCCCGGACATGGTCACCTGCGCCAAACAGCTCTCATCAGGCTATCTACCCATATCGGCGCTCATGATCTCTGACAAGGTGTACGAGGTACTCAAGGCGCAAAGCCGAAAACACGGCGCACTCGGCATGGGCTACACCTATGGTGGACATCCGGTATCTTGCGCAGTAGCACTCGAAACACTGAAAATCTATGAGGAACGCGATACGGTTGGATATGTTCGCAGTGTCGCACCTCGGTTTCAGGAAAGACTGGCGCAACTCGGCAGCAGCACCTTGGTGGGTGAAGCGCGCGGTGTCGGCCTGATCGGCGCACTGGAACTGGTGATGGATAAGAACTCGAAAGAACAATACCCAGCCGAAGTCAAAGCGGGTGCAACGCTCGCTGCCCGGGCGCAAGCGCGGGGACTTATTGTTCGCGCCTTGCCTGGCGATGTCATCGGCATCTGTCCGCCATTGATCATTACCGAAGCACAAATAGACGAGCTTTTCGACTCGCTGGCTGAGGCTGTCAGTGAAACTGAAGGCCTGCTGCGGTGCGCTGCCTAAAGGTGTCAATCAAAACACTGCTACTGAATCGCGACCTCTTCGGTGTCGCGATTCTTGCGTGGCTGGCGACCCCTCTGCCGGCATCGGCAGAGCCTTCTATCAGCACGTGGCTGAGCGCGACAGTTGAAAACGGAGCGCCGGTGCAAACCGATACTTTGCGTTTTGGCTGCAACGACAAGATCTATGCGGTGATTGACCTGGCTGATCTTTCTGATGGCAGTCACCAACTACAAGTGGATTGGACGGATCCCACAGGCAAAACGCGCGAACACATCGATCACCCATTGCACGGCGGCGGTACCTCTCGGATTACGGTGTGGTTGCAACTGCATCCGCCTAAAGGCGCTGCGCTTTTTAGTTTCTTCAACCCAGCCATGGGTATGGACGATTTTATAGGCACCTGGCAAGTCGAAATTAACCTTGATAGCAAAACTCGCCTAAATCAATCTTTCGAGGTACTCTGCTAGACGGGTCACCTGGTATATTAAGGTCGGAACTGACCGTCATCGCGAGCAAGCTGCGGTGCAAATAGCATACTTCGATTGACTACGCCTTCGAATCCATCGCAGCGGTCGGCATTGTGCTGGTCGCCGCGGTGGCACTGCCTGGTGAGTCAGTACCGTAGTTCAAATCTCACCTGGTTTCCAGGTTTCATCGAACCATGGCTCGATGTGAATCCTCATCGGCCCGGTTACGGTTGATTCTAATTCGATCTCTCAAAATCACCCGGCCGCCTAGTTTTATCAAACCAGGGATCCAGCGGGCCATAGAGCCTTAATACGGCCCAGCATCTGTTCAAGCGTCTTTCCTCACGAATTCCTGAGACCCTGGCAATGGTGGGGGGCAACAACTTTCCTCAGCGACTGGGTCGACGCTTGCTGCTGTTAGTCTATGATCTGTTTATTCCGATTGTCTTTGTGCTCGGCGCATACATCGCGTTTTTACTTGTATACGATGGACACGAGCCCAACCGACTGCTCATGATGGGGCTACTGGCCGGAATCCTGCTCGCCTGGATGCTCAATCAACTGGTGAACTTTATTTTTTCCCCCCACCGATCGAGTTCCCGACTTACGCCGCTGAACGATGCCGATTCCCAGCTTTTAAGTTCACGGGTCTCGTGGATATTCATTGGTGGATCGTTTTTATATTTTTTTCAGAACTATCTTGGCGCTATCAGTTCACCCTTTGAGAGCCCAGAGCTGGTGCAATCCGTTAGCCTGGTCGGTGGGATTATTCTGATAGCCACCATTATTACTGTTATGTGGCTTATACGCCGGCCAGTCAGCACTATGCTTCTGGCTGGTCGCCCCCCTGGGAGCATCCGCAAACTTTTAACCGCTATCTGGCCAATCATTGGAACAGCAATCGTGTTATTGCTATTTGTGTTCGCTCTGTTCAGTGCAATCGGATTGGAAGAAAAAGGCGCGCTGACTTCGGTACTGAAGACGCTGCTACTGCTACTGATGGTCCTGCCGCTAATACTCGGCGCCATGGGCCCATTGATACGTGAATGGGGCGTCTCTGACTCGGAATTGGAAAACCCGCAGACAAGCCAACGCGGGGCCAGGGGCGGTATTGTCCAGACTGCCCGGGCCGTGGTTCTGTTGCTGGGGCTTATGGCGTTGGGGCAAATTTGGCACATAGATATTGTAGAACTGACTGCTTCCAACCTTGGCGAAAAAGTAGCTGGCATGGGGGCTCAGATACTGGTGACCCTTGCGATAGCGTATATCTTGTGGGCCGCTACCAAGCGTTGGATTTCCTCCAGCGAAGTAGGTGGAACAGCGGATGAAGCCGAAGAAAATGAGGCGCACGCTGGCAATGACCCTGGCGGACAGGGTCTGTCGCGGGCGGCTACGGTACTGCCGCTCTTGCGCGGCTTCCTGTTCGTAACCATTTGTGTGGTCGCCGCCATGGCCATGCTGGCGAGTCTGGGCATTAACATCGGGCCACTGATTGCGGCGGCAAGCGTTATCGGGCTCGCGATTGGCTTTGGTGCGCAAAC
>JAPKAJ010000215.1 GCA_028825345.1 Arenicellales bacterium
CTCATTCAATCGCCAATCCGTTTGAATGGGAAGATGCATCTGGTCAAGCGCATCAAGAATTAACCAGAGGGTCCGGATGGAGCGTTTTAGATAGGATGTCATCGTGACATCAAAGGCAAAGTCATTATCTTTTAACGTGTTCCCGGCTTCGCGGGCTTCGTTGATGCCGCGCTCAGATAGGTCGACATCAACCCAGCCGGTAAACCGATTTTCAAGATTCCATACACTTTGGCCGTGACGGACCAGAACCAGTTGTGTCATCCCATTATTCTCCTTTCCTTCGATTGCCCTGACATCTTAGGAGTCGGACTAACGAGGCCAGCGCCTGGGCGCGGTGGCTGAGGCGGTTTTTTGTGTCAGCAGTTAGTTCGGCGGCAGTTTTAGAACAGCCGTCAGCGAGAAACAGCGAATCGTATCCAAATCCTCCGCGTCCCCGAGGCTTCAGTGCGATGCTCCCGGACCAGTGACCATGACAAATGATCGGTACGGGATCTTTTGCATGTCGCAGGTAGACGACGACGCTGTGAAATCGGGCAGTGCGTTGATCTACGGGGACACCGGCCAGCGCCGTCAGCAGGCACTGGCGATTGTCTTCATCGGTGGCGCCAGCGCCTGAGTAGCGCGCTGAGTGCACGCCGGGCGCACCATTGAGGTGGTCCACTGCTAGACCAGAATCATCGGCGATTGCACACAGCCCTGTTAATACTGTTGCATGGCGCGCTTTAAGCAATGCGTTCTCAACGAAGGTTGAACCGGTCTCTTCAGCACTACTGACGCCGAATTCGCCTTGGCTAACACAGACGAAACCCGTATCGGAAAGCAGGCTGGTCAACTCCGCTAACTTGCCTTGATTAGCAGACGCCAGAACCACTTTCATGCGGTGTGATCGATCCTCGCATCACGCTGTGCTTGTAGCAGTTGCTTGATACCATATCGCGCGTACTCGATCATCGTCTGCAGGTGATCATCGGTAAATGGCGCTCCTTCCGCGGTACCCTGTAGTTCGATAAAACGACTCTGGTCATCCATCACAATATTCATGTCAGTTTGAGCAGTGCTGTCTTCTTCATAGTTGAGGTCAAGGACGGCGCCGGAGTCAATCCAGCCAACCGAAACCGATGCCACTTGCCCGATGAGCGGTGAAGCGGCAAGCGTGCCACGAGTGACCAGAAGGTCACAGGCATCAGCCAGAGCTACCCACGCACCGGTGATTGTGGCGGTACGGGTTCCCCCGTCAGCTTGCAGGACATCACAGTCGAGGGTGATGGTTTGCTCGCCAAGCTTTTCCAAATCGACCACTGCGCGCAAAGAGCGGCCAATTAAGCGTTGAATTTCTAGGGTGCGCCCCGATTGTTTTCCTTGTGTTGCTTCGCGATTATTACGGGTGTGGGTAGAACGCGGTAGCATGCCGTATTGGGCCGTGATCCAGCCGCGGCCACCGCCGCGCAGAAAGGCCGGCACGCGAGCTTCCACGCTGGCAGTGCAGATAACACGCGTGCCACCAAATTCGATGAGAACTGAACCCTCAGCGTGACGGCTATAGCCACGGGTTAGAGTGACGGGACGCAATTCTTTGGGTTGTCGTTGATCAGTTCTTTGCATCATGTTTCTCGTGTCAAGTCGGCGTGGTATCTGAAAAATGCGCATGGCCACTCACCTGGGGGCTTCGGGCCACATCGACTTCAGCTAACGATTGCTCGACATAATTGATATGGTTATCGGACGCAGCGCGAGCCTGTTCAGGGTCGCCATTTAGGATCGCGTTTAGTAGATGGTAGTGTTGATCACGAAGATTGTCGAAGATGGCCGGTTGATGAGTGTAGAGGTTTTCCAGACTGAAACGCATGGAAGAGTGTAGTAATGCGAAGAGGCTTCTCATTACTTGGACTAGCACAACGTTGTGTGAAGCTTCGGCGATGACGAGATGAAAGTCGGCATCGGCTTGTGCTTCAAGTGAGGGATCACGCTGAGCGTGTGATGTGATCAGGGCCTTGTAGGATTTCCGCAAAGCACTTTTATCGGCAGTCGTACGGCGCAAAGCCGCGTAATGCGCTGCCAGTGATTCAATGGCGTGGCGTAGTTCGAGTACATCACCAAGCCGCCCGGGTGAACTGGCGATAAGCTCAAGCAAGGGATCCGCTAGTGACTGGGTAAGCGCCTCGGTGACATAGGTGCCGCCGCCGCGTTGTGTTGTCACAAGTTGGCGCGCCGACAATTTCTGCAAGGCCTCGCGCAGCGATGGCCGGGATACGCTGAGCTGCCGGCAAAAAACCCGTTCGGCAGGCAGGCGATCCCCTGGGCGTAACGTCCCTGCGAGAATCAATTGTTCAATGTGTTCGACGATCTGATCGGCAACACGGGGCTTGTTCATCGAATTTTGGTCTGACCAGAGAAGGGAAAACCCTAACACGGCCAGTCCGAACGGTAAACTGATTATCTTGTGAAACGAGGCGCTGCCGGTGAGGGGTTAGTTTCCACAAAGTTCTGCCTGTTGCGGAATGGTGGTCGATAATCAGGATAAAGACTAAGAGGTGTTGACAATGTCCTTACTGGAAATCGGGTCTGGTGAAGGCCTTTACTATGAGTTCGAAGCTCCGACAGCTAATCAGCCGACGGTGGTTTTTGTCAATGCACTGACGGGAAGCATTGATAACTGGCAGGGTGTGGTCGACCCTGCGTTGCGCGAAGCGGGTCTTGGGTTGCTGCGTTACAACCTGCGCGGCCAGGAAAAGAGCCCGGTGGATGATGATCGAATACTTGATGATCAACTGATTATCAGTGACTTATGTAGACTGATCGATGAGGTGAAGCCGCCCCGGCCGATTTACTGTGGCTTGTCCATCGGGGGGCTTTTCGCTGCCAGAGCGGTCCTGTCAGGGCGCCCCGCTGAAGGATTGGTGCTGCTTAACACCCTGCGCCGCATTGGCGCCCGTTTAGACTGGTTTAATCATGCCGGCGCGCGAGTCGTAGCGCTTGGCGGGACTCGCTTGATCGGTGACCTGTTTATGCCCCTGATAGCTGGCGAGAGCGTGTTACAGGCAAACCGTGACAATTTCTTGCTGGACGATCCGTACGAACCGGCAGATCCATTAAATGGGCACTATCGATTAATGTTGGGCGCGACCACAGCGGACTGGAATGTTCCCTGGTCGGCGCTCAATCTTCCCACGTTAGTCATTAGCGGGCTTTACGACCGCGTGTTTTTTGAAGCGAATGTGGTCGACGAACTGTTTGCTTCCTTGCCACAGGGACAACGACAAGATTGGCCAGATGCGGGGCACATGGTGACTGTAGATCAGCCACAGCGATTGGCGCAGGCGCTGATTGAATTTGCCGCCTCACTGCGGTAGCTGATGGCTAGGGGTTATTGCCTTTAAAAGCCTGAGCTAGCAGTTGGTTCATGTCATCGGGCCGAGCTTTTGGGTCCAGTTGCAGGGCTGATTCGACAGCACTGAGTAATGGATAAGGAAAACGCCCGGCATAATCGACCGATAGCGGAGCCAGTGCGGTGCCTTCCCGCCGTTTCAAGGCAGGCGGGGGCGATTTTCCAGTAATACACGCGTAGAGGGTGGCCGCAAAACTGTAGATGTCAGTCCATGGCCCCAGCGCCCCATCCAAATACTGTTCAGGCGGTGCAAAACCGTGGGTCAAGGTCTGAAAAGAGCGAAATCGATCTTCGCTGTCTTGTGGTTTTGCCGCACCGAAGTCCAGCAGCAAGGGTTCGCCGTTGCTTCGCAACAGTATGTTTGCCGGCTTAATATCCATATGCAGCATATTTTTCTGGTGGAACTGTGATAACCCATCCCCGATTTTCGGGAAGACTTTGTTTAGGAATGCCATGTCCAATGAACCGGCTAGTTTTCGGATAAACCAACTCAGATCACGACCGGTTTCATAGGCCATAACGATGTAGTAGGTTTCATTGGCCCGAAACGAATCGATCACGTGTGCCATGTTGTCGTGTTTGACTTGGGACAGCGCCTTGGCCTCAAGCAGAAAACCTTTGAGGCCATCGTTATAAGCCGTTGTCGAAAGCGGCGACTCGATCTTAATACTGCCGTCGGGTTGGCGCGTAACCACGTCCTGGGGGCAATACTCTTTGATGACGAACTTCTCGCGCGAGAGTTCCTGTATC
>JAPKAJ010000216.1 GCA_028825345.1 Arenicellales bacterium
CCATCGCCAGTGGTTAATAGGCTAATAAACAACCCTTGGCTGGTACGAACCCAGTAAAGATAATCTCGCTCCAGCAGTCTAGCTCTACAGTAGACAACTAGATGTGGGGGCAACGTGGTCAGGATATGAATCAACCAAACACGACAACGACAGCCCGTACGATGGCGATGAAAGGCGGGGGCTACTACAGTGAACGCACTCGGGGCGCCAAGGATGTCATCGATAACGCATCTGGGATGCTACTCGATGCGGTTGATCAGATTTCCCCGCCCAGCGACGGTCAACCGGTCACCCTGGCCGACTTTGGTGCGGCTGACGGGGGCACATCACAAGAAGCCATCAGGGCCTGTGTCTCAAAAATCCGCTCACGATTCAGTGAATCCCAGATTCAGATCACCTATACCGATCTACCCAATAACGATTTCACCGCTTTGTTTAGAAATCTGCTTGGATTTAACCAGGAGTCCCAAGAAACCTACCTCACGGAATTTGACAACGTTTTTGTGAATGCTTGTGGCATCGGTTTTCATCAACAGTTGCTGCCTGATGAATCACTCGATATCGGATTCTCCGCTACCGCCATGCATTACCTTTCTGAAAAGCCCTGCACAATTGACAACCATGTTCACATGGTAGGTGCGACAGGTGAGCCTGCAAAGGCGTTTTCAGATCAAGCGGCCCAGAACTGGCTCGATATATTGCTGGCACGCGCCAAAGAACTGCGACCTGGCGGACAACTTGTGATGCTGAATTTCGGAATAGATGAGCAAGGACGTTACCTTGGCAATACCGGTGGGGCGAACATGTTCAACACGTTCGCGACACTGTGGAAACAGATGTCACAAGAAAAAGTTATCTCCGATGCCGAATTCAAGAACACCGCGTTCCCGCAGTATTACCGAACCATAGACGAATTTTGTGCTCCGCTTCGAGATGAAACATCGCCGGTTTTCAAGGCGGGCCTGAGACTGGTATCTGCTCATACGGGCGTCGTACGCTGCCCTTACCGGCACGCCTACGATGAAGCGGGTGGCGCCATGTCGGCCCGCGAATTCGCTGTGAGCTACATCCCTACACTAAGATCATGGAGTGAAGCGGTCTTTTTGAGCGGTCTGGATGGCAATAGAACCCCCGAAGAACGTCATGCCATTGTCGATACGTTCTATAAACGATACGAAGACTTGGTAGCACTAGAACCGGACGGGCATGCCATGGATTATGTTCACTGCTATCTTGCGATAGAAAAGGTCAGTTGTGCTAAGTAGGCTGACCCACTGAATGCCACTCAATTGATCTAAATCCGGTTGCGCCGCAGTGACCTCGCTTGGGTGCGAGAATAACAAAAGGCGTCGGGACAACTTCAATGTCGACAGATCGTTCAGGTAATACCGACCTTCGAACTTTGTACGGCGCCATGACGATAACGCTGGTGCTTGGAACGGTCCATGCTTTCTCGGTCTTGCTTGCACCTATAGAGTTACGTTTTGGCGTAGGCCGATCCCAAGCAAGCCTCGTCTATTCTTTTGCACTAACCGCCCTGACCGTTGGCGTTTTACTGGGCAGTCGAGTTTATTCCCGATGGAGACCTGCAACTTTCGCAACAATTGTTTTGCTTCTCGGTGCCGCCGGACTCGGAGTTAGCGCGTTTGCGTCGTCACTTGCCACCGTCTGGGTAGGCTACAGTGTTATCTTTGGTCTGACGAACGGCCTTGGCTATGGTTTCGCACTGCATATTGCAACAAAGGCATATCCAGATCGACGAGGATCGGTAATCGGACTCGTCACCGCAACCTACGCGTTAGGCGCGGCTGTTTCCCCCTATCCGTTGACGGTCGCTTTGGAAAACTGGGGATGGTCCGGCTCACTTTGCAGTCTTGCACTCATAGTCGCTGGCGTCATTCCTCTTGTCTGGTGGTGCCTTAGGCGAATTCCAATTACCTATAAGGTAGAAAAGCGGCGTGAGCACATTTGTGCGATCTCCGGCGTACAGGCCCTGGTTTGGTTATGGGCAGGCTATGGCAGTGCGGTTTTTGCCGGACTCATGATCATCGGCCATGCTACCGCAATCGCTAGTTACGCCAGTGTTCCGGCTAAATGGGTTGTGTTTGCGCCTATTGTGCTTGCACTTGCCAATATGTTTGGTGGGGTCATAGGCGGTCGCCTCGCAGATACAAAAATAGGACTGCAGTTGCTTGTCGCACTGCCACTCATCTCTGCCCTCACCACTTTCAGTATTGCATTTGCTCCGGGAGTGGCAGCTATCATCATTGGACTGATCATCACCGGACTGACCTACGGTGCGCTCATTGCCGTATATCCGGCCATGATATCCAGAGTATACGGAGTGACCAAAGGTGTCAGAATCTACGGAATCGTCTTCACTGCCTGGGGCATCACTGGACTTGTTGCCCCATGGACTGCCGGATGGTTGTACGATCGCACCCAAGATTACACGCTGGGGCTGATCATTGCCGGGTGTCTTAGCCTGATGTCTGCCATCAGTGGTCAGAAATCCAAACCTTAGAAATTGGTTTTTTTGCGGTGGCGTCAATGGTTACCCCTCTGGCAGGTACTATTGGTGAGCAGTTCAATCCACCTCTGCCTAGAGCCTCCACTCACTACTCGACAATGTCGGTGGAGCCTGGGTCCACGACCGATCTTTCTGTATTTAAGCTTCGGAGCGCTCCTTAATGAAAGAGGAGTAGACTTTACGTACCGATGGCCGCTCCACTACTGCATCGATAATCCGGATGACATTGGGGAAATTTTCCACTGAAGGATGATTGTGCTCCTCTGATAACCAGGTAGTTAGCATAAACAAATAAATATCTGCCGCACTGAATCGGTCACCCAGCATCCAATTGCTGTCACCGATGGCATCATTGACCACCTGCCATAACTCGTGCAATCGCCTGGCTGACCGTTGTTGAACACTGTCGTGATCCGCTGTTGATTCACAGAACCGATCCGTGTGGTATGTCATCTGGTAGGCGGTCTGCAGGGAGCTGGAGAAAAAAAACAGCCATTGCAAAAATACGCCGCGGTCAGCGTCATTCGCAGCCGGCGCCAATCTAAACTCCGGGTAGCGGTCACAAAGGAAGGTCACGATCGCACCACATTCGTAGATAGCACCGTGTTCCCACAATAGCACCGGCACCCAGCCGTTGGGGTTCAGTGCCAGCAATTCCGGTGCCCGTGGCATGCCCGCCCCAATCTCGGTTTCAATTAACTCGTAAGTCTCGCCAACTTCCTCAAGAATTACGCGCGCACCCATTGCCGCGCTACCGTCAGCGTAAAAAAGACGGTAGGGCATTTGAAAATTATCCACTCGAAAGATCCCCCTCTTTTGCCATGATGGAAAATGCGCTATCGCAAAAAATCCAATGAATCACCAGGCATTTCAGTGACCTGATCCACAGGCACGCATCAACCGCATACCACTCAGGTACGACACTACATTTTGATAATCGTCATCTGTCCAACTGCGAAGCAGATTCGGCATCATAGGCGCAACACGCTCTCCCGTTCTGAACTGCTCCAACGCCCGTGTCAAAAACCCGGGTTTCTGACCAATAATCCGAGGCGCATAATGATGAAAACTCGAATGGCAGTGGCTGCAATTGGATTCGGCATATTTCTGCCTTCCCTTGGAGAATTCATTGCGAAAGCCCTCACGGCTGTAATCGATCTCAAGCTCGATGTCGCAGGAATCCTGCCCCGCAAGAAAATGGGCTACCGCTTTCATATCATCCAGCGATAAACTTGCTGCAATGGCATTCATGCTGCCCATGATCTGATCCTTACGTATCTCTTTCTTAAATGCCTGGAGTGACTTCACGATATATGCCGGCTCTTGACCATGCAAAATGGGCGTATCAAGCGCCAATCCTTCGCTGCCATGGCAGGATTTGCACTGATTGTCGTAAATCTGTGCACCGACCTGTTCAGCCCTTGCTGGAGCAAGCCATAATAAACAGCTCACTGTCAGTAAAATAATATTTTTGCTCATCACCTGAATTTTCCCGGTCAATAGGCGCTGTGGGTCGACCCTCAATCAGCCAAGTTTACTTGAGTGCCCGGATAAGATCCTAGCGAAGGTGGGCAAGCCGTCATTTACCTGCAATATCTTATGG
>JAPKAJ010000022.1 GCA_028825345.1 Arenicellales bacterium
CAGTAATTGCAGACAAAGGTTGGCGCCAAGCCCTGCGACAACATCGTCTGCGACAATTCCTAAACCACCTCCCAGGCGTTGGTCAATCGTTGAAATCGGGGGTGGCTTAAAGATATCCAATAACCGGAATAAAACAAACCCGGTCAATAGCGCCGGTACCGATGGGGGCACCAGTGCCAGTGTTATCAGAATGCCCGCAATCTCATCAATGACAATGCGGGGATCATCATGAACTCCGAGTAAATTCGCCGTACGCCCCGACACCCAGATGGCGATCATCACAACCAGAGTCATGATCACAAGATAAAGCGCGGGCCCGGCGTGCCACAAAAACCAGGCCAAGACGAGACCCGGTAGCGTACCGACCGTACCCGGCGCCCACGGGCTACGACCAGTGCCAAAACCTTGCCCGATCAGGCAGATGAAGCGTTCAATAACCGAAAGAGTTCTCGCCACTACGCCTTACCCGCTCCAGCTGTGTCGGTAGCCCGGCACCAGTTCAGTCAAAATCCTACCGTTATGACGCACATGACAAGTCCCGCTAGGAGTCACCTCACCGATACAGGTCAACGGGAGAGCAAGCTCCTCTTCAAGAACGCTAACCGAGCCTCGCCTCGCCGTGGGCACGGTAAAACAGAGTTCATAATCATCCCCACCCCCCAACGCTAACTCCAAGGCACGGCGATGGCCAAGGTAGCGCTCCGCCTGCGGGTAAAGCGGAATTCGGCCGGCATCGATATCCGCACCCAAATTACCGCTCGCATGAAGAATATGACCAAGATCACACAACAAGCCGTCAGAAATATCGATAGCGCTGTGTGCCAGCCCGACGAGTGCGACTCCGAGTGCAAGTCTGGGCTGGGGATACCATAAGGCGTCCCGTAACGCGTCTTCTGAACGCACATCATCGCGTTCGAGTGCGGCAGCCGCGCCGCCCAGGCGACCGCTCACATATATACTGTCCCCTGCCTGAGCCCCATTGCGACATAGCGCTGCCCCTGTGCTTACACGGCCGCCCACAGTCATTGTTATCGACAGCGGACCGCGGGTGGTGTCGCCCCCCACGAGCGCGACATCGTAGCGACGGGCCAGAGCCAGCAGTGAGACCGCAAACTGCTCTATCCACGATTCATCAAGCGACGGTAAAGTAAGATTAAGTGTCGCCCATTCAGCGCTTGCGCCCATGGCTGCGATGTCACTAAGATTAACCGCCAACGCCCGGTGCCCTATTGATGCGGCTGAGTGCTCTTTATGAAAATGAGTATCACAAACCAGCGTATCGGTAACGACAACACTTTCGGTGCCCGGGGTATGAGCGAGCACTGCGCCATCATCGCCGATGCCAAGTGTGACCCCTTTTCGCCCGGGTTGAGGATGGTCGAAATACCGAGCCACCAGTTCAAATTCATCCATTAACTCGGCGGCTCATCATCACCATTGCTTTCGGTGCTTTTCGCAAGCTGGTGCAAAACGCTATTGACAAAACGATAGCCCTTTTCAGCGCCGAATACATGGGCAACCTGCACAGCTTCATTAATAGCAACCTTCTTGGGCACATCAGGGCGAAAGAGAATCTCGTACGCGCCCACCAGCACGATAGCCCGTTCTACCGGATCCAATTTATCGGACGCTCTTTCCGAAAAAACCTCCAAGCGCCGCTCCAGTTCATCCTGGTAATGAGGCACTTGTGTAATCAGGTGACGAAAGTAGTCCAGATCCACGCTGGCGAAAGTCTCGTCGCTGATAAACTTCGACTCGATATCACCCGGGGCCTGACCGGTCACCAGCCATTGGTACAGGGCTTGGGTCGCGTTGCGCCGGGCCAAATGACGTGGAGAGGCGGGCATGTCAGGCAGGGCCCGAATCGTTAATATATTCCACCACTTCGAGTCCGAAACCAGACAATGCATGGGTGCGTAATGGAGTGCCCAGTACCCGCACCTTGCCTACTCCCAAATCGGCAAGAATTTGGCTTCCCGCGCCGAGCATCCGCAATTCACGCTCCTTGCCATCACTGTCAGCCTCCCCGCGCAAGCGCCGGTCGAGTTGTGTCGCGTCTTCCGAGTACTCCAAAAGCACGAGTACACCGGCCGACTCCTTGGAGATTCGCGCTAATGCCGCATCTACACTCCAGCGTTGACTGTCACGCGCCTGCGCCAACATGTCGAAAGCCCCGCGGTGGGCATTCACCCGAACCACCGTCGGTTCGTCAGATTTGATCGAACCATGGATCAGGGCCATATGCACCTGCTTGAGTTCACCGTCTTCGTAGATCACCGCTCGAAAGTCCCCGTGTCGGGTATTGATCAGGTTTTCAGAGACCCTCCATACCGTTAGTTCTGTACGCATCCGGTAACGGATGAGGTCTGCAATGGTTCCAATTTTCAGCCCATGTACCTGTCCAAACTCTAGAAGGTCGGGCAATCGAGCCATACTGCCGTCTGGATTCAGAATCTCACAAATAACACTGGCAGGTTCCAGCCCGGCAAGTCGAGCCAGATCCACTCCGGCCTCGGTATGCCCAGCACGAGTCAACACCCCACCTGGCTGCGCCATAATGGGAAAGACGTGTCCTGGGCTGACAATATCGGCAGCCGACGCGTTCTCGCTGACGGCTGTGCGGATCGTATGCGCGCGGTCCGCTGCCGAGATGCCGGTAGTTACTCCGGATGCTGCTTCAATTGAGACAGTGAAATTGGTCGAGTAACGAGCATTATTATCATTGACCATTAACGGTAGTTTTAAATCACGGCAGCGATCCTCAGAGAGGGTCAGGCAAATTAGTCCACGGCCTTGCCCCGCCATAAAGTTGATATGCTCCGCGGTAACGAATCCCGCCGCGACAATCAGATCACCTTCATTCTCCCGATCCTCATCATCGACCAGGATCACCATCTGGCCTTGAAGGTAATCACGCAGAATATCCTCGATTGGACTAACTGCGCCGGGCAACTTTTCGGTACTCATCGGATGACCCTGGTCTCGTTTTTAAAAGGTGCGACAATAGTTAAGCGCATCACAGTTCATTCTGGCTCATTCATCACATTCCTGTAGCCGTTTAAGGTAACGTGCAACAAGATCCACCTCAATATGAACCAAGTGATCGATCTCCAATTCCCCCAGGGTGGTTGCTGTAAGTGTATGAGGTACCAAATTTAACTCGAACTCGACAGCAGAGTTGCTGTCATCAACCCGGTTCACGGTCAGGCTGACGCCATCAACCGTCACCGACCCTTTTTCGGCAATAAGCGGGGCAAGCACGCGGGGTGCCCTAAACCGCATCCGTGTAGAGCGTCCTGCGGGCTCTTTGGCGACAAGCGTACCCAAGCCGTCGACGTGCCCGCTCACCAGATGCCCACCAAAACGATCTCCAACACTCATTGCAAGCTCAAGATTTACCCGACTCCCTTTAGACAGCTTGCCCAGATGGGTCCGCGACAGAGTCTCTTCCGATACGTCAAAAGCCAAACAGCGATCTGAAAGCCGAGCAACGGTTAAACAGACTCCACTGACGGACACGCTGTCTCCAAGCGAAATATTTTCACCGACTAAGCCCTCGAGCCCCAGCTCTATCGTCAGCTCACCATCGCGGCCAGACACCGCACAAACACGAGCAACACTTTGAACGATTCCCGTAAACATATTCAATGCGAGCCATGGGGCCGATAGACTAAACGCAGGTCGCGGCCGATCTGGCAAACATCGCTAAGTTCGAAACGCAATCTATCGTCCATGGATCCAATTGCGGGCATGACGAACATACCGCGACCCCCCGAGCCCAACACATCAGGCGACTGGTAGACCCACACTTCGTCAACCAACCCGTCTGACACGAAAGCGCCGGCTACCGCTGCACCTGCTTCGACCAATACTTCGTTGCAGTCGCGAGCGGCCAACAGATCCAGCAGTTGACCAAGATCTACTTTCCCGTCAGAGCCGCGCAGGTAAACCCGCTCAGTGCGCTGATCGAACTCACTTACTGTTTGCTTTTCATCAGAACCGACGATCAGTACCGGGCCAGCGACAGAAAATAGTCGTGCCGCAGGGTCAACCTGTTTACGACCAACGAGTACTACCCGCAACGGTTGCACCACAGGCTCGTCAAGGCGCACATTGAGTCGTGGATTGTCAGCGCGGATGGTTCCAATACCGCTCACCAGAGCGCAACTTCGGGCGCGAAGATGTTGCACATCGTTACGCGCTTCCTCGCTGGTAATCCACTGGCTGCTGCCGTCACAGGCCGCGGTGCGCCCATCCATCGTTGCTGCGACCTTGAGCCGAACCAAAGGTCGCCCCGTCTCCATCCGACGGCAGAAACCGGAATTAAGTTCCCGGGCGCCTAATTCGTCGTCAGCGAGAATCACCTCGATCCCCGCTTGTTCTAACATCCGATGCCCCCGCCCGGCGACCTTGGGATTGGGGTCACCCATGGCGGAAACCACTCGCTGAACCCCGGCATCGATCAGTGCCTGTGCGCACGGTCCAGTTCGCCCCTGGTGAGCACAAGGTTCAAGGCTGACAAACACCTCCGCGCCTTGAGCCCGCACGCCAGCGTTGCGTAAAGCATGAACCTCGGCATGGGGTTTACCCGCTTTTTCATGCCAGCCCTCACCGACGATCGTGTGATCTTGAACAATCACACAGCCGACCCGAGGGTTCGGTTTTGTTGTGTAAAGTCCTTTGCGCGCAAGCGCAACTGCCTGATTCATCAGATCACGGTCGCGGCCCGTTAGTTGGGTTGGAGTTATCACTTTTCTTCTGAAACCTTTTCAACCAACAGTGACAACTGGGTCACATTGGAAGCAGCCCCCTTCTCCCGGCGCAGCCGGTCTACTTCTTTACTGAATGCAGAAACATCCTCGAAACTCCGATAGACCGATGCGTAACGCACGTAGGCGATCTCATCTGTGCGCTGCAGTCGATCCATCATGGCCTGTCCTATCAAGGCGGATCGTACCTCCGGCTCACCGCTCAACTGCATCTGACGGCTGACGGCATTAATCAACGCCTCTACTTTATCCGACCCAACAGGGCGCTTCTCGAGCGCTCGTAATAAGCCTCGGCGAAGCTTTTCCTCATCCCAGGGCTCACGACGGCCATCGCTTTTAATAACCCGAGGTTGCTCAAGCTCAAAACGTTCAAAAGTAGTAAAACGATGACTGCAGCCCTGGCACTCCCGGCGGCGGCGGACCGTAGCGCCTGCATTACTAATCCGCGAGTCGACTACCCGGGTATCCTCGTTGGAGCAAGCAGGGCAACGCATAAGAAAAAGGCCGGCAGCGGCGACTTACTTAGGGTAAGGGGTCGCCTTCAACGCCTTCCTTCGGTACTGGAAGCATATCCTCACGGGATATCCCGAGCATAAGCACCGCAGGACTGGCCACAAAGATCGAAGAGTAAGTCCCGATAATCACCCCCACCAACAACGCGGACGCGAACCCTTTGATGATTTCCCCACCGGCCAACAGTAATGTCAGCACCACCAGCAGAGTTGTAACCGAAGTGAGGACCGTACGCGGGAGTGTCTGGTTGACTGAGTTATTCATGATTGCAACGACACTGCCTTTACGCATTTTCCGGAAATTATCGCGAACGCGATCAAAAACAACGATCGTGTCATTCAGCGAGTAGCCGATTACTGCCAATACCGCAGCCAGCACGGGTAACGAGAACTCAAGTGCGAGCACCGAGAAGACACCTAGCGTAATAAGAACATCGTGCACCAACGCGACAACAGCGCCAATGGCAAAACGCCACTCAAAGCGTATCGCCACATAAATCAGTATGCCGATCAGCGCATACAGCATCGCCAGGCCGCCTTTTTCAGTCAATTCACCGCCAACCTGCGGGCCCACAAACTCTACTCTGCGCATCTGGACCGTGCAGTCGCCAACCAACACGCCGTCCGTCGAACGACACTGTTGAAGGCCCCCTTCGGGACTCTCAGTGAGCACTTCACCAATAGGCGTGCGCAAAGCTTCCAAAACGGCAGTGCTGCGCTCAGCAGATGCTTGCCCGGCAACAACAGGCAGACGAATCAGAATATCTTTTGAGGTGCCGAAATATTGGACGATCGCACTGTCAATGCCCGCCTCGTCTAATACATAGCGCACCTTGACCGGATCAACAGCCTCGGCATAAGAGACCTCTACCAGTGTTCCACCGGTGAAATCGATTCCGAAATTCAGACCTCGGATTCCCAGAGAGCTTGCGCTGATAGCGAGCAACACCAAAGAAACAAGCAGGGCTGAGCGCCGCCTACCCAGAAAATCGTAATCGGTGGCTTTTTCAAAAAAACGCATATCCGTCTCAGATCGCCAGGTCTTTCAGGCGGCGGCCGCCAAAAAAGAAGTTAACCAAAGCCCTTGTTAGGACGATTGCAGTAAACATCGACGTCAGAATACCGATGCTAAGAGTGACCGCGAATCCCTTAATTGGCCCGGTGCCAAAATTAAAGAGCACTATTGCTGCAATCAATGTCGTCAAATTGGCATCGACAATGGTTGAAAGTGCTCGCTCGTAACCGGTGTGAATGCTCGCCTGTGGTGTATTTCCGTTACGAAGTTCTTCGCGAATGCGCTCAAAAATGAGCACGTTGGCATCCACTGCCATACCTACCGTCAACACAATACCAGCGACACCCGGCAGGGTTAAAGTCGCCTGTAGTAAAGACAGAACGGCGACGATCATTACCAGATTAAGCGCTAATGCCACGTTGGCAAAAAGGCCGAAAACCCGGTAGTAGATCGCCATAAATACTAGGACCAGGGCAAACCCAATCATCACGGACTGAAATCCTTGATCAATATTGGCCTGACCCAGGCTCGGGCCCACGGTCCGCTCTTCAATAATCTCTACAGGTGCCGCGAGCGAACCGGCTCGCAGCATCAAGGAAAGATCACGCGCCTCATCGACGCTATCGAGGCCTTCGATCTGGAAACGCTTGCCGAGTTGGTCCCGAATTACCGGGGCCGTAATCACTTCTTCAATGCGTTGCTTGACTCGTATCGCTCGACCGTCGGCACCTTTCACCGACATACCATCCACATCGGTTTTGATTGTGGACTTGCTCTCAATGTAAAGCACAGCCATGCGCTTGCCGATATTCTTGCCTGTTATTTTCTGATTGATTCGAGCGCCGATCGCATCCAAGGTGATGCTGACGATCGCGCCTCCGGTTTGGGTATCGATGCTCGCGGCAGCATCCACAATGTTTTCACCGGAGTAGATCACACGCTTTTTGAGCAAAATAGGCCGGCCATCCCGAAAGCGGAAGATCTTAGAACCTGGGGCCACTTTGCCGCTAAGGGCGGCATCAAGACTATGCTCTTCATCCACCATCATCATCTCGAGCGTCGCGGTGCGCCCAAGAATCCGTTTGGCGCGAGCTGTGTCCTGGACTCCCGGCAACTGCACGACGATACGACGATCGCCCTGGCGCTGAATAACAGGTTCGGCAACCCCCAGCTGGTCGACCCGGTTGCGCAGCGCCGTGATGTTCTGTTCGAGTGCGAACTGGGATAACTCCTCTACCTCGTTGTCAGACAGGCGCATACGCAGTGCACCATCCGCGCTGCCCTTTGCATCCGCAATAACTAAACCGGGCAATGTTTGTCTGATTTCGTCCACGGCATCTGCTAGCACCGCTGAGTCACGCAGTACCACCGTGATACCGCCAGAGCCATTCCGACCGATCTTCTGGTAGCGAATTTTGGCCTCACGCAACGTTGAACGAAGATCGGCGACATAACGATCTTCGGCCCGTCGCACGGCACTTTGCATATCGACTTCCAATAGGAAATGCACACCACCGCGCAAGTCCAGGCCGAGGTACATTGGCAATGCGCCAAGCTGTGACAACCAGTCAGGCGCAGCCGGTAACAACGTCAAAGCAACGGTAGTGCCACTGGCAAGGCGTGACTCCAACAGGTCCCGCGCCTGTAACTGGGCGTCGGTGGTCGCAAACCGAACTCGTATTCCCCGATCATCTAGAACTACTGACTTGTACTTAACCTGAGACGACTCCAGGACTTTTTGCACCTGGCCTAACTCCGCTGTTCCCAAGCGTGCGCCGCGTGCACCGCGCAATTGAACACCCGGATCATCGCCGAACAGGTTAGGAAGAGCATAGAATGCCCCGGGCACGATCACCACTGCGATGATCAGCCACTTCCACCACGGAGTGTGGTTTCGCATTGGGTTAGTAAGTGCCCTTCGGCATCACTTGAGCGACCGACTGGCGTTGAACTTTGGCATTCAGGCCGGTGGCGATCTCCAGAGTGATAAAATTATCATCGAGGTCCGTGACTTTTCCCAAAAGCCCGCCATTGGTCACAATTTCTTCGCCCTTTTTGAGCGCTGTGACCATCTCCTTGTGCTGTTTGGCTCTTTTTTGCTGCGGGCGTATCAGCAAGAAGTAGAACAAAATAAAGATTACCACCAGCGGCAACAGGCTGAACAAGCCGCCGCCCGCGTCTCCCCCCGCTTGCGCCCAAGCGTCTGATATCAGGAAGTTCATTGTTTTACCTCGTATAGGCCTGGAAAAGCGCGCGATTATGCCATATCACGGGGTTCACCGGCGTAACTCACCATGAACTCGCGTGTAAAAGCCGTGAGCCGGCCACGGCTGATGGACTCGCGGATATCCGCCATCAACCTCTGAAAAAAGGCCAGATTATGCAAGGTGCAAAGGCGAGCGCCCAAAAGCTCCCGGGTGACGTACAAATGCCGAAGATAAGCTCGGCTGAAACGCTCGCATGCGGGGCACCGGCAACCGGCCGCGCTCGGCCGGGTATCATCTCTGTAGGTAGTGTTTTTCAGCCGCACAATGCCTGTGCGGGTATACAGCCAACCATTGCGTGCGTTGCGGGTTGGTAAAACGCAGTCGAACATGTCAATTCCTGCGCCTACGCCGGCCAGCAGGTCTTCTGGCTTGCCAACGCCCATCAGGTAGCGCGGTTTTTGCGACGGCATACGCGGGGCCACTGACTTAAGTATTCGTAGCATGTCTGCTTTGGGCTCACCCACTGAAAGTCCTCCCAGGGCATACCCCTCAAAACCGACAGTTTCAAGGGCTTTCAACGACTCAAGACGCAGATCTTCGTACATTCCTCCCTGCGCTATACCAAAAAGCGCCTGATCAGGGGCAAGCGGCGCATCCCGGCATCTGCTGGCCCAGCGCATTGATAACTCCATAGATTCGCGTGCCTGCGCAACCGAAGCAGGATAGGTTGTACATTCATCAAAACACATCACCACGTCAGAACCCAGAGACCTTTGCACAGCAATGGATTCTTCGGGCCCGAGGAATACCGACGAACCATCGATCGGCGATTTAAAACGCACGCCCTTCTCCGAGATATGCCTCTTGTCGGCCAGACTCCATACTTGGAAGCCGCCGGAGTCCGTCAGGATAGGGCCGTCCCAACCCATAAAATTGTGCAATGTCCCATGGGCTTGTATCACATCGGTCCCGGGGCGCAGCATTAAATGAAACGTATTTCCCAGAATGATCTGGGCCCCGCTGTCACGAACCTCCCCCGGCGCAACCGTTCGCACCGACCCCGAAGTGCCCACCGGCATAAACGCTGGGGTATCTACACTACCGCGACCAAAGGTCAAGCGCCCACGACGGGCCTCGCCGTCGGTATCCATAACCGAAAATTTCATCATTTCGAGACCTTTTCCTCCAGCAACATGGCATCGCCATAACTGAAAAACCGGTAGCGTTCCGAGATTGCCTGCTTATAAGCGGTTCGGATTCTCCCACACCCTGAAAAAGCACTTACCAGCACCAGTAATGTCGAGCGAGGCAGATGAAAGTTGGTGATCATCATGTCCACCACTCGGAACGAAAATCCCGGCCTGATAAAAAGCGATGTTTCCCCGGAGTAGGCTCGTAAAACCCCCTGTTGGCCCGCGCTTTCCAGCGCTCGAACCACGGTAGTGCCAACCGCGACCACGCGCCCGGCGCGTTTTCGTGTCTTACTGACGGCATCGACTAACTCCTCACCAATTACAAAACGTTCCGAATGCATCTGATGCTCAGCGAGGGTTTCAACCTGCACGGGCTGAAATGTCCCCGCACCAATGTGCAGGGTCAAGTAGGCGATGTCTACGCCTTTGTCTTCCAGAGCGCTCAGCAAGGCTCGGTCGAAGTGCAGGCCGGCTGTGGGTGCAGCCACCGCGCCCGGTACGCGAGCGTACACCGTCTGATAGCGTTCAACGTCTTCAGCTTCTGCTTTGCGGTTAACATATGGTGGCAGGGGTACCGCCCCCTCATCGTCCAGCAAAGCTGCCAGGCTGGCGCCGTCAACCCGCTTGATTATAAAAAATTGCCCTTGCCGGCCGACCACTTTCAACTCGGCGCCACCAATGGTTCGCAGCAGCGTACCGGCGCGTGGTGTTTTACTGGCTCGAAGCTGCACCACTGCCGTTTCTTTGTCAGTGAGGCGCTCTATCAGAACTTCTACACGCCCGCCAGTTTGAGCCTTTTGCGCGAACAATCTCGCCGCCAGCACTCGCGTGTCGTTAACCACCAGAAGATCTCCCGGACGCAAACGATCGACAAGATTGCCAAAACGTGTGCTGATGAGGGGTCCACCCTTGGGTGGCAAAATGAGCAGACGGCTATCGCTGCGACGTCGGGTCGGCGTCTGGGCAATGAGTTGCGAGGGCAACTCATAATCGAATTCACTTATCTGAATCATAAATAGCGTATCCAAAGACCGGAAAGTCACAGCGCCCTGGCCACCACGCAAGGTGATGGACTGGGACAGGCATAGCAGCAACCGGTGCCCGGGCCTTGGGTATTCAGTTTACCGCGGCTAGGTTTTGGTCAACACCACGGACGCTCTTGCCTGGCGAGCCGGTATCTGCCAGTACTGCTCCAGCAGTACGCTCTTTTTGCTGTTGTCGAGCAAACGATAACCATTGGCCTGGTAAAAACCGATCGCCCAGGTCGCTTGAGCCCAGGTGCCAACGAGAATCTGTGCCTTCGAATAACGTTCAACTTCTGCCAGCAACGCGCATCCAATGCCTTGCCCCTGCCACGAGCGGCGAACATAAGAATGGCGAATCAGGTCTACTCCGTCGCGATGCTGCAGGCCCATAACGCCAACCAGCGCGCTTCGGACCGAAACGCCCCAAAAAAGCACCCCATCAGCGATCTCGACCTCAAGTTCGGCTTCGGACATGTAAGGGCTCTTCCAGCAATCGGCCGGAATCACTCCGTGATATGCCTTGGAAGCGTCGTTGATCGCCAAACCGATCGCGCGATGTTCCGATGCTGAACACATCTGAATATTCCAACTCATCGATGTGACCTCCTGGCGCTAATACTATCCGTTGTTGGACCAGTGAGTAGCTATGATCTGGGCGCCTACCCTGCAAACCTGCTGAACCGATGTCACTGGGTTGACAATAATGGTTGATCGACTTACTATGTTTGCAATACAAACTGGTTTGTGCCGAAAATTATCATGACCCAAGATGAACTGAGCGTTCGCAAGGCGATCGCCGATGTCGAATTGATTCGTCGCGTACTCGACCAGGCGGATCACAAAACCGCTAAAGCGGGGCTTTTTGGTGTCACCCTCACCGCCAACATCGTGCTGCAAGGGCTTGCTTTGACCAGCGCGATTCTCCTCGTAGCAATCGAACTATTCAGTGGTGGCGCCCTGACCCATCTACTGATGCTGGGGGGCCAGTCTCCCGAGTTGCGCCTGGTCGGCATAGGGATAATTGCCAGCATCCTAGCGGGATTGGTCATCCTTTTGTATTTCGTAATCTGGCGAGCGGCTCAACACAGCGGCGAGGAATTCAACTCTTATGTCGTGCGAAATTTTCGCTACGCACGCCTGCTTTCCTACTTGTCCGATCTTATGATGAAGTTCGGCGCGGTAGCCTTGGTAATGCTCGCCGGCCACCCCGAATGGATCGCCCCCTTACTCCTGGCTTTTACCGGTGATTATCTGGTCCAAGGAAGACTTTTCACCTTGCCGACCCGCATGGCGGTAATCCTTGGCGCAATCTGCATTGGCGCTGGCTTTTTCCAATTTATTGCGGGCCTTGAGCAACTGTTGGTGCCCCTGATCGTTTTTAGCGTAATAGCCTGCATTTCAACCGGGAGGTTAATTCGACTGCGCCGTCAGCAAAGCCACGAAGCCACCTGAGCTTGGCGTTGTCATGGCCGCAAATGAACTCATCAATGTTCACCCGTCCCTGTTTGACCGAGTCCGACTCGGAATCATGGCGCATTTGTCACTGGCAAAAAAAGCGGTGGACTTCAACACCCTACTGACTGAGCTGGAACTGACCCGTGGGAACCTTTCAACACACATGAAAAAACTTGAAGACGACGGCCTGGTACGGATCGACAAAACGTTTGTCGATCGAAAAACTCGTACCACCTACCTGTGCACCGGCAAGGGCCGAAAAGAGGTTCAGGTTTATCTGGCCGCTGTGGAAGCGGTTCTGAGGTCCTCCCTTTGAAGTTGCAATCAATTTTAAGCGTCTTAATTTGTTTAGGTAGCCAGGATTATCGCTCCGGGGAATGGGTTAGCGGTGTACGGTGGCATCGATACGGCAAGGGCGACCCTCGGAGCACTCCTCCAAGCCTCTGGCCGATCCACCGTTTTTCACTTCGGTTGCGGGCTGTACTCATAAGCGCCGCGCCCTTAAAGACAAACGCCCAAGTACGAGCCGGTGGTTTTTTTGCAACCAGCCGGTCCCTAGAAAGTCTTAAGCGGTGTGCGACGGCATCGTCACGATGGAAGAACATTCTCACTATCTCCTCCTTGCGTCTCCCATCGAACCGTCGTGTCTACCTCTTGGAACCCCTGCGTGACAACGCCTCACCGGGGTTCAGGACTCAACTTGGTGCTTTGTAGGTTTCTAGCACCGTTTTCGCCTTTTCCATTCCTGCCACTGCGGTCGACATTTCCAGTAGCTTGGTAGTTCGGCCTCCGGTAATCGCGCCAGCTGCGGTTACTGCGAAAGCCACCCCAGCCATCGACTCATCATCGGGCATATCGGCAATCACGACGATATCATCTTGACCAAACGCCATCCAAGCGCCCACCATGGTGCCGCCATTGGCCTCAATTGCGGCTTTTGCCGCACCCGATCGGTCCTGTGGGTTGTTGACCAGTGTCTTGATGGCCTCAGCTGAATACGAGGCCTGATACATATATAAAGGCATAACGCTCTCCCTTTGTATTAGTTAAAACCGGGCAGAGCGCCCGGCCGCTCTGCCGGAGGAGACAACTATAACGCAGCCTTATCGCGAGGCTCGCTTGCGCAATCGAGCCGAGACGATCTCAGGCCTGTTATGTCCAGTCGCTTGGGGAGTCACCATGAGCGCTCTGGCGCACGGTATCGGCTGGATGGGATCCCAGACCCTTTGCGAAACCTATATAACTATGCCCCGAGCCTGTTCGAACAACAGTTGTTCGCGAATTGATTTGTTTTTGGCGAGCGGAACTGCGGACAATGAATTAGGTTAAAAATGTAACCACAACTCAGCCGGCTGTAACGTATCGCTTAACGCTATAACGCACATGGGCCAGCGAAAGATTTAAAACTCTCAATCCGCACGCAAACTGATGCGACTTAATCTTTTTCTGAATCAATCGAAGTCATGATGCGTTCGCTGTAACGGTCCCCAGCAACCGTGCTTTCATTGATTAAATCATCCAAAGCCGATACTGTCGCAGCATCGAGCCGGATGTCTCCAGCTCCGGCATTGTCTTTCATGTGATCCATGCTTCGGGTTCCGGGAATCGGAATCATCGTCCCGTCAGCACGGGCGAGGATCCAGGCAAGTGCGAGTTGGGCCATGCTGCAGCCCTGCTCCTGTGCGATATCCTTGAATGTCGCTAACAACTTGATATTCCGTGCGAAATTATCAGGCTCGAAACGGGGCCTGGCGATCGTGGCCCGTATATCGTCATCAGGTAGGTTGGTGATATCTTGGGATTCTCCGGTCAAAAATGAACGGGCCAGCGGCGAGAAAGGCACGAAGGTCACGCCAAGTTCCTTGCAGGCAGCGAGGATTTGTCGCTCTGGCGTTCTTGCCCACAGCGAATACTCCGATTGCAGCGCGGTGATCGGATATACGGCATGGGCTCTGCGCAGGCTTGCGGTCGAAACCTCCGACAAGCCAATGGTCTTTATCTTGCCCTCCGAGACCAGTTCCGACAGTGTGCCGACACTTTCTTCCACCGGCACATTAGGGTCAATCCGATGTAAGTAGTACAAATCGATGACGTCTGTTTGAAGACGGCGCAGGCTATCCTCACAAGTTTTCCGCAAAACGTCCGGGCGACTATCAGTCTGGGTACGGCCGTTCTCTCCCTTAAAGATTCCACACTTGCTGGCAAGCGTAAACTCCTCACGCCGGTGTGAAAGGGTACGGCCAATCAGTTCTTCGCTGTGCCCCATTCCATACATGGCAGCGGTATCAAAAAAAGTGTAGCCGGCATCCAGTGCACCCAACATAAGCCTCTCAGACTCGCGATCATCTGCCGGGCCATACCCCGCCGAAATATTCATACAACCCATGCCGATCGCAGACACCTCGAAAGGGCCAATTTTCCTACTTTGCATATCGTTTCACCTAAATTAAAATCGCCGCGGTACTCGGCGGGCCAGATGTACTATTGTTAAAATTCGCGCTACAAGGCCAGGTCGATCGGCGCTGAGGGGTCTGATAACGCCTTTATATATATCGGCCGCTCACTCAGTCAGTTGAGCAACGCGCCACTTTGGAGCACTACGCCGAAGGGATCGCCGTCTCCTGCCCTATGATATCAGGAGCATCGCCGTGGGGCGGTTGGATGAACCGATCCCTATCACCGCTGCAATAGAGACTGTCGTCCTTTCGTGGTCATCATTCTACATTCGCCTCGACCTATATGCTCCTTTGGACAACTAGCCCCGACCGCACAACACAGAGCTGCTTGCCATAACTGTGTGGCAAATGGACGGTGCGGCTGGATTCGTGCACTCAAATCCGGTCGGCCTTTTGTTGAAACTCCAATTGTTGCGCCTATCGAATACGGCTACATTATCTGATGGGCGGCCTTGGGGAGGTCCGCTTCGGTACAAATCGGCCACCCAGACACCTTTGACCAAAATCGCACCGTGTGCTCCTAAGTCGCTTGTTAGTTTCGCGCACTGGAATCAGAACGATACATTAGATTTACAGATGCACGGCCGGTTCAACAACCCGTATATTAAATCTAACGTTCCACATGGATTGACACAATGGGCAGTTCAAATACCTCTAATAGGACAATAGCCAGTGGACGAATTTGATTTCATTATTATCGGTGCAGGCTCAGCCGGCTGCGTGCTCGCGGACAAGTTGACGGCAACCGGAAGACACAGTGTGCTATTACTTGAAGCCGGACCCAATGACAACCGCTTTTGGATCAATATGCCGATCGGTTATGGCATCACCTATACCGATGCTTCGATCAACTGGAACTATTTTTGTGAGCCTGAGAAGACTCTTGGCGGCAGATCCATGTACTGGCCGCGAGGCAAAGTCCTGGGAGGATCCAGTTCCATAAACGCTCTGGTTTACCATCGCGGCCAAGCGATGGATTACGACGACTGGGCAACTGCTGGCAACACCGGTTGGGGCTACCAGGATGTACGTTCGGTCTATGAAGGCCTTGAAGACATCTCCTCGCCGTTCGATAACAACCGACGTCCCGGGTCGGACAATCCCGGTAAATCCAAAAAATTAAAGTTATCCATAACTGATGCGTTCAAAGATTACCATTCCATCAAAACTGAACTTGACGGAATATTTTCCCAATCCGACCTACCCTATCGTGAAACACCGCCCCTGGAGGGAGAAGGTCTTGGTCCCTACTTGATTACCACGCGCAACGGTAAACGGTGCTCGTCGGCAACCGCGTTCTTACACCCTGCCATAAAGCGGTCCCACCTGAAGGTCCTTACTAGTACAAACGTTGAGAAAATCGTTATTAAAGGCCAGCGGGCGAAGGGTGTGCAGTGCCGTCAACACGGCCTTGAGCGCATGTTTGTGGACAGGCAAGAGGT
>JAPKAJ010000217.1 GCA_028825345.1 Arenicellales bacterium
GAGTACGAAAAGGACGGTAATGTCTTTCAGGTCTATGCCCAGAGTGAAGTGATCCTGTCGGCCGGATCGATTGGCTCGCCCACATTATTACAGCGTTCGGGGATAGGTTCGCCGGGTATTCTCGAGTCTGCCGGTGTTCCGGTGATTCATCCGCTGGAGGGAGTAGGCCGTAACCTGCAGGATCACCTTGAGGTCTATTTTCAGTATCGCTGCCTCGAGCCGATCTCGCTGAACTCGCGTTTGGGTTGGTGGAGCAAGCTTCAGATCGGGTTGCGTTGGCTGTTATTCAAGGACGGGCTGGGAGCGACCAATCATTTTGAATCATGCGCTTTTATTCGTTCACGTGCGGGAATTTCAGCCCCGGATATTCAATACCATTTTTTGCCGGGTGCAATGCGCTACGATGGTCGTGCGGCTTTCGATGGGCATGGCTTTCAGGTCCATGTGGGACCCAATAAACCCACCAGCCGGGGAGACGTAGCGATCAGGTCGGCCGATCCACGTCAGCACCCTCGGGTTCTGTTTAATTACATCACTACCGAAAAGGACCGAGCAGATTGGAGATTGTGTATCCGTTGGACACGCGAGATACTCGGCCAATCCGCAATGGATCGTTTTCGCGGCCAAGAGATAGCACCGGGCGAAGCGATAACTGCCGACGATCAAATTGATGAGTGGGTACGACAAAATGTCGAGAGCGCTTATCACCCATCATGTACCTGCAAGATCGGTGCCGACAATGACCCAGCGGCGGTACTGGACGCCGATTGCCGGGTTCAAGGCATCGACCAACTGCGGGTGATTGATTCATCCGCCTTCCCCAGCATCACTAATGGGAATTTGAACGCTCCGACCATAATGCTGGCGGAGCGGGCGGCGGATCTGGTCGCCGGGAAAACTCTTCTAGAACCACTTGAGGCGCCCGTTTGGGTCGATCCGCTGTGGCGTGAGCGCCAACGGAGCGGTGAGCCACAACGGCCTGTACCGGGCACAGCCGAGGGCGTTCATTGAGCCGGGCCGATGAAGATGCCGAAATGCTTTCGGTGGTCGATTCCTTGGACGAGGTCGTGGGATCACAGCGGCGCGATGAAATTCACCAACAAGGCTTGCGCCACCGCGCTGTCCATGTCCTGGTGTTCAATTCTTCGGGAGAGTTGTTTCTGCAACAACGCGGATTGCAGAAACAAGAAAACCCAGGGATGTGGGATTCCTCTGTAGCAGGGCATGTGGATGCCGGTGAGAGCTATGATCGGTGCTGTGTCCGGGAAATTGAAGAGGAGATAGGCCTTTCGTTAGATGAAATACCTGAAGCCTTGTTTAAATTGGAGGCAAGCGCAATCACTGGGATGGAGTTCGCCTGGGTCTATCGACTGGTCAGCGACACAGACCTTAAGCCAAATTTAGACGAAATGCAGGGCGGCGCCTGGCTCTGCGAGGCCGACGTTAACGACTGGGTTGATAGCGGCGCCGAGCAGTTGTCCGGCGTTTTTCAGTTGATTTGGTCGATGTTCCGCTCGAGCCAGTACGTGCAGCAGGACTGAGAGACAAAAGCAAATCACACGCTCTTTGCTTTCGCGCTGTCATATGCGCGAGCGACTTCCTCGCCAATGATGTGGATTCCTGCTTCAACCGAGGCGGGATCCTGGGCGTAGGATATGCGGATGCATTCATGTCGATGCTCCCATCCGCCCTCGAGGCCGGGGAAAAAATGCTCTCCGGCAATGACCAGGACACCACGACTCTTGAGCCGTTGATAAAGCTTTTCGCTGGTGATCGGCAGGCCTTCAAACCATAACCATAGGAATATCGCGCCTTCCGGGGTATGAACTCGGCAGGGGTAGCCCTCAAGTGCTGTGTTAACCCAGGAGACCGCCTGCTTGACTCGCTGCCGGTAGTAAGGTCGGATCACATTATCTGACAGGTCAAGAATACTGCGATCGCCGACCATATCACTGACCAGCCCGGGGCCAGCACTTCCTGGAGCCAGCGAGAGGATCGCGTTTGCTGCGGTTACCGCCTTGATCACTTTTTCGTGGGCAACGACTATGCCGGTCCGCAGGCCCGGCAGCCCCAACTTGGACAGGCTGAGACAGATAATGATGTTCTCATCCCAAACAGTGGCGACCTGTGGGAAAACAATATTCGGAAATGGCCCCCCATAGGCCGAATCGATAATCAGCGGGATGTGGTTTGTGTTAGCGAGTTCACGCAAATGCGAAATCTCGGTATCAGTCAACACATTGCCGGTTGGATTGGTTGGGCGGGATACCACAATTGCTCCGATATCTGAAGTGATATCAAGCCGTTCGAAATCAATGTGGTATTTAAATTCTCGATCACCTCGTAACTCAATGCTGGGGCGAAAGGCACGAAACAATTGCTGCCCCAGGCCAACATCAACGTAACCAATATATTCAGGAGCCAAGGGCAGCAGTATCTGGCGGGTCGGCTTGTGTTGAAAGTCGCCAGCAAAAAGATGAAACAGCGCGTAAAACGAGCTCTGACTGCCGTTCGTTATCGCAATATTTTTGGGGCTGACATTCCAGCCGTACCGCTCTCGAAGCAGGCTCGCGAGGTTGTGATTAAACCGGGCGTCCCCTTGCGGGCCATCGTAGTCTCCAGTCAGGCGCTCAAAACGTTCGCCATCGGCCAACAGGGAAGTCATGGCGGACCGGAAAGTCTCCTGTACTTGTGGAATGCGAGCGGGATTTCCACCACCCAGGAGATGCATGTTTGAAGAGTCAACCAAAGATTGGTCGATATCATCCATCAGGGTCAGGATGCCTGACCCAGAAGAAAGGAACTGACCGAAACAAGAAAAATCCATTGATCTGACTCGCACTAAAACCGGTCGGTCTTATTGATTGAGTGGTTCAATGCGATTACTAGAACCATCAATAGGGGTCGGCTCGATGTCCAGTTGGACGATCAGCCGATCAGTGAACGCGCCGAAGGCCAGATCAGCCAGGATGCGTGCTGATTCGAACAACGCCGCGTCTCTTGGAAGATCGTCATCGTCTTCTGCCTCTTTGAAGACAAGACCGTGTGCTTGCACAAGGGTTTTGAGCAATGCCTGGCGGTCATTTTGCTGTCGTACACGTTCGGCGCTACGCAGACTTTCGAGCAGCGGAACTTCGGTGAGTTGGGCCAGTGGGGCCTCAATCTTCTGGATTCCTTTCAGATAGGCGAAATCCGGATCGTGGCCTACCCTGGCGCGGTGCAGGCTGCGCAGTCTATCTATGTGCTCAAGGTAGTTACTCTGCTCATAGATTGAGAAATCGGTAGCATCAATTTGAGTCCAGGGTAGGGCGTTGTCTAGCGCGCGCTCACCATGAGAGGTTTCTTTGCGGCCAATAGGCAAGATGATGTCCGGGACCACTCCCCGGTGTTGCGTGCTCTCACCATTGACCCGGAAGAATTGCGCGATGGTGAGCTTCAGTTGACCCAGTGGCTGGTCAGGGTCCTGAGAGTAGCGATCCAGATCAATCAGGTTCTGTACGGTGCCTTTACCAAAGGTGGATTCACCAATCACCAAGCCCCGCTCGTAATCCTGAATGGCACCGGAAAAAATTTCAGATGCCGAGGCGCTGTCACGATCAACGATAACTGCCAGTGGGCCGGCATAGGCGAGGTCGTCGTTAGGGTCATGATTGACCCGGATTCGCCCGCGAGAGTCACGGACTTGAACGACAGGACCTGAAGGAATAAAAAGCCCAGTCAGGGCGGTCGCCTCGGCGAGTGCGCCACCGCCATTGCCGCGCAGGTCGATCACCAACCCATCGATGCCCTCGTGCTCCATTTGTGCAATGAGGTTGCGTACGTCCCTGGTCGTGCTGCGATAATCGGAATCCCCCCGCGCCCGGGCGTCAAAATCAACATAGAAAGTAGGTACGTCGATCACACCGATGCGGTGGATAATGTCACCATCGCGCACTTCCAGCAGGGTGCGCTGAGCTGCCTGCTCTTCCAGCTTAATCCGGTCTCGGGTGATCGCCAGCACCTGGGCGCTGGTACTGCCAGCCTGGGGATTCGGGGTTATTCGAAGGCGTACCGTAGTGCCTTTTGGTCCTCGGATCAGATCGACTACGTCGTCTAGACGCCAGCCGATCA
>JAPKAJ010000218.1 GCA_028825345.1 Arenicellales bacterium
CGTGGTGCGGACATGCAATACGCACTGGAGTTGTCGCTGGAAGATGCCGTCCACGGGACGGAATCCCGTATTCGCGTTCCCTCGCAAGTGCGCTGCGAGAGTTGTAGTGGATCAGGGGCTCGGCCGGGCACAACACCCAGTCCTTGCTCCACTTGTGCTGGGCAGGGCCAAGTTCGTATGCAGCAGGGTTTTTTCTCGATCCAGCAGACCTGTCCAGATTGCCGCGGGAGAGGCACGGTGATCAGCTCACCGTGCAGTGATTGCCAGGGCAATGGCACCGTGCAAAAGACCAAGACCCTACAGGTTAAGGTACCGGCAGGTGTCGATGATGGTGACCAGATTCGCCTCGCCGGCGAAGGTCAGGGCAGCACAGCCGGCCACTCCGGCGACTTGTATGTACAGATCCGGCTCCGCCAACACCAGATTTTTTCGCGTGATGGCGACAACCTCTACTGCGAGATGCCTGTCAGTGTCGCGATGTCAGCGCTCGGCGGCGAAATCGAAATCCCTACTTTAAATGGCCGCGCCCAGTTAAAGATTCCGCCAGAAAGTCAATCTGAGCGGGTTTTTCGGCTGCGCAGCAAGGGTGTCCGCAACGTGCGCTCTGGTGAGGTGGGCGATCTTTACTGCAAGATTAAACTGGAAACCCCTGTGAATCTCAGTCGCAAGCAAAAAGACATTTTGCGCGAATTCGATCGGGCGCTGAAGGAGGGCGGCGAGCGTCACACGCCGCGGGAAAGCTCCTGGTCTGACAGGTTGAAGAGCTTTTTCAACGACATCGTCACCTGACAAGCACCTTTAAGGCATTAGTTGGCGATCGCTTGATCGCTCCATTGTCTGACAATTAAGCGCGTCGGGTACGCAAGTCCGGCCTAATTCAGTTATCCTAAACAGCCTCTTTGCACCTAATGGCTTTTCATAGGAATTCTTCTTGATCACGGTTACCGAAACCACATTGCCCGACGTAGTGGTTATAGAGCCTCGTGTATTTGATGATGAGCGGGGGTTTTTCTTGGAGAGTTTCAACGCCCGGGATTTTGCAAAGGCGGGCTTGCCGGGTCATTTTGTACAAGATAATCATTCACGCTCGACTCAGGGCGTGCTTCGTGGACTGCATTATCAGTATCCTGCCTGGCAGGGCAAACTGGTCCGTGCACTCGTTGGCGAGATTTTCGATGTGGCGGTGGATATCCGCCGGGATTCACCACATTTTGGCCAATGGTTCGGGTTGATACTCTCCGCCCAGAATCACAAACAACTTTATGTACCGCCGGGTTTCGCCCATGGTTTTTGTGTATTAAGCGAGGTGTCAGAGATGGCGTATAAGTGCACTGCATTGTATGAGTCATCTGATGATGCAGCAGTGCTTTGGAGTGATCCGGATATTGGCATTGACTGGCCGATCGCGAATCCAATTTTGTCCAATAAGGACAATGCCGCGCCGCGCCTGGCACAACTGCCCGATCTTGTGATCCGGACCTGAGATGCGAATCCTGGTGTTCGGGCGGGTGGGCCAACTAGGGACTGCGTTGGCCGAATTGTTGGGGCCACTGCACGAAACCGTCTTTCTTGATCAACCCGAGATTGACCTCTCCGAGCCGGACTCGGTCTTTGCCCACGTGCACGAGCATGCGCCCGATCTGGTGGTTAATGCAGCGGCATATACCGCGGTCGACAAGGCTGAAACTGAGCCGGAGCTTGCAGATGCGATCAACGCTCGGGCGCCCGGCGCTATGGCGCTGGCTTGCGCTGGTGCCAAGATCCCGCTGGTGCATTATTCAACGGACTATGTCTTTGATGGCAGCGCGTCAGTTCCGTACCGCGAGAGTGCGCCGGTCAACCCGAGAAGCGTCTACGGGAGGGGTAAACTCGCAGGTGAGCAGGCAGTAGCACAAGCGACCGACCAACATGTCATCCTACGCACCGCGTGGCTCTACTCTCATATTGGTCATAACTTCCTCAAAACCATGCTGCGCCTGGCTGCCGACGGCAAGCCGGTGCGCGTCGTGGGTGACCAGATAGGCTCCCCTACCTATGCCTGGGATCTGGCTCAGGCCAGTGTTGCTGTGGTCGAGGCGCTGGCGCAGGGGCGAGACGATATCTACGGCATTTTCCACGCGACCAACGCCGGGGTTACCAGTTGGCACGGCTTTGCCGAACGGATTTTCGATCTGGCGGGCTATGATGATGCGGAACTCGTTGCTATCTCTACTGACGAGTATCCGACGCCCGCACCGCGACCGGCTTACTCGGTGCTCTGCTGCGAGCGCCTGCAAGAGGCTTTCGGGGTAACCCTGCCCGAGTGGCCTGATGCTCTGGCCCGTTGCATCGCCCGCTTATGAATAAGTCCTCGCAAGAGGCACCTTCGGTCAATCTGCTAGCCGTAGATACGGCGACTGAAGGTTGTTCGGCTGCCTGCCTCACCGGCGATAAATCATTCGAGCGCTACTCTGTGGATCCCCAGGGACACTCTCGTACGCTGTTAGGCATGGTTGAAGCGGTGCTGGCAGAAGCACGGCTTGAGCGTTCGGCGCTGGACGTGCTGGCCTATGATGCGGGGCCGGGTTCCTTTACAGGCATTCGCATTGGTGCTGGTGTCGCGCAGGGGCTGGCACTGGGGCTGGAAAAGCCACTGCTTGCAGTTTCTTCGTTGATGACCCTTGCCGAGGGCGCAAGAAGAGAGCAGTCTGGCTGCAATAGTGTTTTGGCTGCTATTGATGCCCGCATGGATCAGGTGTACTGGGCTCGCCTAAGATCGGATCCAGAAGCTCCGGGTCATTGGCGATGGGATGAGATGCCCTGTGTTAGTGAGCCCCGAGAGGTGGCTGCAAATATTTCAGGATGTACCGGGGTTGGGAGTGGTTGGGATCGGTATTCGGATGTGTTTATGGGCGACAGGCCCATGCCATGGTTAGCGCAGCGATTTCCGCATGCTCTAGATGTAGCTACCATTGCTCGGCGGTTGCTGGCCCAGGGGGTTAGCGGTGCCTGGCATGAGGCGGTGCCGGTTTACGTACGAGATCGAGTGACGGGTTGAGCGTGTCGCGTGACGGGTTTTAGAGTCGCGACAGGGTGATAGTGCCCTGGGTTTGGGATGCGCACCGGGTGGAGGTACTTTTCCACACCCCGCTGTATTGACCGGTTAAGCTGGAAGAAGAGCCAGTCAGGGTAAAAGTCACACTGTCAGTCACTGTTGCGGTGTCTATGGTCGCGGTGGCCTGGGCCCCTTGCGCGTCGTCATCCCCGCTGGCTGCAGTGATGATCACTGTGGGAGCGGTCACATAGCCCGAGCCCGAGTCGGTAACGATGATACCGGCGACCTGCCCCGCAGTACTTGCGGTTGCTGTCCCCAGCACCGCCACACCGGTGGCACGACTGCCGCCACTTGGTGGTGCACTGAAACTGACTGTTGGAAGCGTGTTGTAGTTCTCTCCGCCTAGCGTGATGGTTACAGCGCTGACGCCCCCGCTGGCTTGGCCTGAGGTGATCGTCAGGCTGACTGTACCTCGGTTGCTGTTTTCCTGGTCACCCGTCAAAGGGTTATCGCCAGTGGTGTTGGCTGGCGACTGTACCGCAGTGCCGGTAAGGCTGCCACCGGAGATGCAGGTATGCCCGACGACACTTAGTGTACCGGTGACATCGCCACCGCCGTCAGACAGCGCCATGCTTGCCGCCTTGGCAACGCTGGCGCTATCGCTCAGGGTGCCGGTCCATTGACCGGATACATTAAATGCCTGGTTATAAACACCCCCGCTGCTGCTACCGCCGCAGGCGCTCAGCAGAGTCGTAGTCAGCGCGACGACTAACACGAGGGTAAACGGACGTACTGTCATTATCTTGGGCTCTGTCTACTAGGGTGGTTCGTTTACTTTACCCGATTAATCTGAGGCTGTACCGCAGGTTATACAGAGCAGTAAAGTTTTGTCCCTCTGTTGACACCGGCTTGGCTCTTTTTCCGGCATTTAGTTCAGCAACTGTTTCTTCAGAATATCGTTCACCGCCTGTGGGTTGGCTTTACCCGAGGTCGTTTTCATTACTTGCCCCACCAGAAAACCAATTACTTTTTCCTGTCCTGCGCGGATCTGTTCGGATTGGTCGGGAAAGCGCG
>JAPKAJ010000219.1 GCA_028825345.1 Arenicellales bacterium
AGGAGATCGGCTGCGATCTGTCGAAAATCGGTCGATGTATTGTCTTTAGGATCTATCAACAGCGCCAATCCAAATTCCTCACCACCCAGGCGCCCGAAAATCGCGCCGGTGGCTCCCAGGGCCTGGGTCACAACATTCACCATGTGCTTCAGGGCCTCATCCCCCAGGACGTGGCCGTAGGCGTCGTTAACTTTCTTGAACAGGTCAATGTCAAGTATTGCGACCAGAAACCCCTGACGATCGGCACACTGCTCGAGGTTGGTGATCGCCCGGTCGTACCAGGTCCGCCGACTTAGGCAGCCGGTCAGAACATCGTGTTCGACTAACCAGGTCGTTCGAATCAGGCGAGTTCGAGTGGTGAGGTAGATCGAGAATGCGCCCGACAGGTAAACCAGCACCACGATCAGGACAGGGTACATGGGATCCAGAAGAAGGCGGTAGCGGTCGAAGGCGATCCAGCCACCCGCCAAAACTGAAGCGATGGCCAGCAGGGCCAGTCCAGCACACCAGGCCATTCCCCAGCGTGGCAGGACCCAGATCAGAATTGCACCCAGCACAAGACAAAATAGCATCTCCGCACCGGCTATCCAGTCAGGCCGTGCAAGATAATCAGCAGCAAGAATGGTTTCGATCGCCTGTGCCTGTACGGCCAGGCTGGATGTTAGTTCCCCGAGCGCGTTGACACCGAAGTCCCCAACACCGACTGCTGAACTGCCTACCAGCACGATCCTTCCGCTTAACTGGCTGGCCTGCGCCTCACCGGAAAGTACCTGCCACGCTGGAACAGCCTGTGTATGTACAGAATTCCGGTAACGTATCCAGATCTGTCCAGCTGGATCAGTGGGTACGATCAGTCTGCCGATCCTGACATTGATCAGGCCGGTACGTCCGGTGTTGCCTGAAGCCGGGTCTGCCGTTTTCGTGGCGTGGTTCGATGCGCCTTGAGCAATACGCAAGGCTTCGGCCGCCAGCGACGGATAGACCGTCTCTCCGATCCGCACGAACAAGGGTAGTCGCCGGATGACCTCATCGGTACCAACCGTATGGGTCAGGTACCCGTAACCTGCCGCGGACGTCTCCAGTACGGGCAGGGCCGTGATCGCCCCGCCAAAGGACAGCAGGTACGGATCGGGTGCAGGTCCTTTGGTTGCGTACCGGGCTTTGAGCTTGGGCAGCCGTGGCCCCGGGTCGGGCGTCAGGGCGAAACCGATCGCAACGTTGCTGTTGCCGATAGCGCTGGCGAAAGCCTGATCATTGTCCGGTAGATCACGCAGCTTGGCCCGGGCATCATCGAACGTGACCCCATCGGGGAGCAACTCGGCCAGCCTGGCCGGGGAAAGCCGATCGGGTTCGGAGAAAAGCACATCAAAGACGATCGCGGCAGCACCCAGGGCGGTCAGTTCATCCACCAGGTCTGCCAGTTGCTGCCGGGACCACGGCCACTGGCCGATTCGGGCCAGACTGCCCTCATCGATGTCAACAATACTGATCGGTACGTCGGTTGGCACCCGTGGGCTCAGTTGCTGGTAACGATCGAAAATCTGCAACCGGTACTCCGTGCCAATAGCTGGCTCATAGAGCCTGATAGCCACGGCAGTGAGCAGCAAGCACAGAGGTGCCATTGATGACCAGGGGATTTTCCAGCTTAAACTCACTAGGGCATAGCTCTTTTCGATATCAAAGATTTGACTCTTGTCGAGCCTTTCGACCATCCTGCGGCCCAACTCCGGCCTCATTGACAGGAGAAAGTCTATCCGAATCTCATTCCTGTTACCTAAAGGCGAATGTCTCTCAATTTACGTTGGGCGGCAGCTGTTTAATGTAGACATCCTGTTGTGGAAAAGGAATTTCAACTCGATGTTTTCGAAATTCTCGGTCAATACCACACAACAGTAAATCTATTGCCCGTCCTTTGAGTAATGGGTCTGAAATCCAGCAGAGCAACTCGAAATCAAGGCTGGAGGCGCCAAACGCTCGGAAGCGGACGTGCGCTTCGGGAGAGCCCGATATCAATTTCTCGTCGAGCGCCACACGCAACAGAATCTCCCGCACCAGATCGATATCGCTACCATAGGCAACGCCTACCGGTACCCGCAAACGCCGTTGTGGTTTTGGACCACCGGTCTCATTTGTAATTTTAGCCTGCCCCATTACGGCGTTGGGTACAGTGATTTCAATATCATCACGCGTAAGCAGGCGAGTGGAACGAAGTCCGATGTGGGTAACCAGGCCTCGCTCCCCACTATCCAGGATGATGAGATCGTTTATCTTGTACTGAGCATCGGCCATAATGAAAACACCAGCGATTAAATTTGATAGCGTGTCTTTGGCAGCGAAACCCACTGCTAAACCGACAACACCGGCTGATGCCATCCAACCGGTAGCATCTAGGTTCCAGATTTCAATAACTACAAATACTGCCAGTGCCCACACCAGCATTTTTCCAACATTATTAAATAATGGCAGAGTCGTAGGCTGAATTGCGCCGAAGTGCTCTGGTGTTGAACTGGCTGCACCAAATAAGCTCTTAAGCAAGCCTGCCAGGGAGAGCGTCCATACAATCACGATAATAGTGAATAGAAGTTTCACCGTAACAAAGGCAATTTTATCGTCCAGGCCGAGATTCACTACAGCAAGAGCGAGGCCTGCTAATACAATAGTCTTGACTAGAGGTTCCTGTATAAACGAAATCATCTTGTCGTCTAGGTCAGACTGGGTTCTACCAGCTAATCTTTTGAGGGTTCTATCTATTACCAGAGATACAAGCCGCGACAAAAGCACTGCTGCTAGAACGATGATTACTGCCTGAGCGATACGGCTATCAGGTAGGTAAACGTTAATTTGTTGAAGTATTTGTTCGATCTCGTGATTCATTTGTAGGCACCTTCAAAATAGTTCAAGTGACAGCGAGTCAGCATATATTACTGAGCCTTATTAATCATTGATTGTATTGTGAGGGTGGGTAGTTGCACTACATCGCAGGACCGTTCTGGGATCCAGTAATGGGAGCCATGGTTTTGAGGCTGCTAAAGCGCTCTACCCAAAACTAATTGATCTCTTAACTTGCCCAGTCAGAAATCATTCTTCGCTTTAGCTTTACACTAAGTCGCACAGCCCGATATCAGTCTTTTGGATAACTGATGGAAGCGATAGGCAAGTAATAAGCCGGTCGCGGTCAGCCCCATAGCAAGCCCCCACCATAGACCGGCACCACCAAAGTCCATCCAAAATGCCAGCCATGATCCGCCACCGATGCCGAGAATCCAGTAACCGAATCCTGCAATCCACAGCGGTCCTACGCTGTCTTTCACCCCACGTAAGGCACGCGCCGCGATTGCCTGGAGCCCGTCGAATACCTGGAAGATGGCCGCAATAGTGAGAAATTCGATCGATAAAAGTGATACCACTGTAAAACCGGGATCGGAAGGGGTAATAAAAATATCGATGATGTAAGCGGCAAAACCCAGTGGAATGATCATCATCATGACCAGAATCAACACACCGATGAGCATTCCGAGTATCCCGGACTGTCGGGCGGTATCGAGACGATTTCTGCCGGCACCATGGGCGACCCGGACCATGGTGGCTTCAGCAATACCCAAGGCAATTACGAACGGTATGCCGACCCACGACATTACTATTTCATAAGCCGCGAGCGTCTCGGCACTGATGATGCCCGATAGAATTGACGCAGCGGAAAACATGCCCGCTTCCAGGAATACCAGACCAGCTACCGGCAAACCGAGGACCATAATTTCCTTGCAAATCGCGGTATCTAGCTTCCAGCGCTCGGCAAATATCCCGTACCCACGTAGCGCGGTGGTTTGGTAGACGTGCCAGAGTAAAGCAAGGAACATCAGCCAGGATACGATGCTGGTAGCGAGCCCGGCTCCGAGAAGACCCAATGGGGGGATGCCCCATCCACCGTGCACCAACCATAGAGTCAGGAAATAGTTAACCAGTACCGCCACTGTAGTAATTGCCATGACGGCTTGGGGCCGAGCAAGAGCCGAGACAAAGTTTCGAAGCACAGCGAAAAACAGCATCGGGAGTACGCAAGCGCTTAATCCATGCAGGTAAGGCACTACCAGTTGAAGCACTCG
>JAPKAJ010000023.1 GCA_028825345.1 Arenicellales bacterium
GGCAAAAACGCGGTAACAGCAGCAAGATAGCCGGCACCACAGTACCTAGCAGAATCTGTACTCCCCAGAACAGGAAAGTGTAGATTCCCCCGTCGACCAGGATGAACCGCTCCAGCTGGTGGTGTCCGGTCACGTACAGCCTGGTCAAATGATCTACCGCGACCAGGTACGCCACACCGATCACAAAGAAACCCAGCAATCGGCGCAGTTTTCGCAGCAGCGCTGGATCTATGGCCGCGCCGTTGATCCAAAAGATCAGCATGCCGATCAGCAGCGTCAGCGCCGTGCCAAATGACAGTGACATCGCGACAAAAAGCGGCGCCATGACCGCGCTGTCAAAAGCCTCGCGTGCCACCAGGAAACCAAAAATAGAGCCTGTACCAGTGGTGAGCACGAGCCGCCAGATAAACGCTGCTGTGCCCACCCGCGCGCTAAAGCGATTCATACGCGGTTCAAACATCATCCACAGGTAAATCCCAACGATAAACATGAAGCCGATATAAAGAAAGATATTCCAGGCAAAAATAGACTTAAAGTTGTAGTGGGTCATAGCCACAATCAACCGATCCGGTCGACCGAGGTCAAGCACCAGCACCGCGAGCCCTCCCAACAGCAAGGCGATAGCCAACAGTGCAGACAGACGTGCCAGAGGCTTGTAATCGTCGCGCCCAAAGACCGATACGATCGAGGCGGTATTAAGCGCGCCAGACGCAGCGACAATAAGGAAAATCGCAAAAACATGGGGGACACCCCAGACAACCTGGTTGCTCATGCCGGTCACCCAGTGGCCAGCACTTTCCATGTGATCGGCACCAATCAACCCAGCTAACGTGATTACCCCAGCAATCGCTGATATCAGCCAATAACCGCGGCTACTGCTGACGCTCTGAAAATAGGCGATCTTCATTATGCTTACAGGCCGCGGTAGCGCACCGCGGTATTGAGTTTCAGGTCTGCGCGAAGTTCACGGGTTGTCGTCTCAGCGAGCTGCGTGGCCAAGGGATCGTTGCGATCATTAATGTCGCCAAAAACCAGGGCCTCGTGACCGGCGTCGGTACAGGCCTCAACACAGGCAGGCAACTCGTCGCGATCCACCCGATGAACGCAGAGCGTGCAGCTTTCCACTGTGCCCTTGCCGCGTGGAGCGTGGGTTTTCTGTCCGGTAAGATCCTCGTGAATGAAAGAACGCGCCTTGTACGGGCAAGCCATCATGCAGTACCGACAACCGATGCAAGTATGCTTGTCCACTAACACGATGCCATCTGCTCGGCGGAACGATGCCCCGGTGGGACAAACATCAACACAAGGGGGTTCTTCGCAATGTTGGCACATCAGCGGCAGTGACAGCTGGTGCTCAGTATTGTTGTCTACGAGATCCACTTTACGGATCCACTGGGCATCGGTCTGTGGCCGCTCGTTGCCATCGAGGCCGTGTTCGGTATCGCAGGCAGACACACAGGCATCACAACCGCTGACACAGCGATCTACATCGACCAGCAGGCCCCAGCGCTGAGTGGCACTGGCTGGCTCGTCTTGCGCGCGAGCCAGTGCCAAGTCCACCAGACGTACCCCGGGCGCCAAGGTCAATAAGGCAACACCAGCGCTGACCTGGGTGAAGAATGTCCGGCGTGCACTGGCAGGGCTGGAATTTTTCATGTCCATAACGATTGGTTCAAGGTGACTGGCTGACGCGTTCGGACGGTCGGGCCGCGTGGCAGCTAAAGCAGTCAATCTTCACCGCCGCATAGACATGACAGCTCTGGCAGAACTGCCCCTTCGCGTTCACCGGCACGAATCGACCCTGTGCGTCCTTGTCTGCGTGACAATTAATGCACCCCACCAGGCTGTGCCGCGGGGTGCGAATACCCTCGTGCACGGTTTTGTCACGTTGGTGTTTGAGAAATTCGAAGTGATCCCGACGCATGACATCTACCGGCTCGACGCATTGTTCGCCGCGTGCGCTGGGAAACAGCGGTTGGCTGACTTCTGCATAAGCTCCGGTCAAACCCATGCCCCCCAACAGGCCTACAGTGATCACGACTGTCCGCATAGCACGACTTGGCCGCTTGGACCAGTGTTCGATTAAACCGCTCCAGATCATAGTGGTTAGCTTTATTAGCCCATGCCCATATCGATGTACCCGCTCGGACAGACATCGGCGCAGATATGGCAACCTATGCATTTGTTGTAGTCGGTATCGACATAGCGCCCCGTGGTGGACTGGTCTTTGTTGACCCGAAATACCGCATCCGTGGGGCAGAAGATCACGCAGTTGTTGCACTCAAAACATAAACCACAACTCATGCAGCGTTCAGCTTCGGCGCGGGCAGCCTCATCAACCAGGCCATGGTGGCGTTCTTCGAAATGCCCCAACACCTCTTCAGCACCAGGAACGGTCGCTTCACGAAGGTAGCGCGGAGTCTGCTCAAAATGCCCCAGGAAAAGTTTATCGGCTGCAATGATTTCGTGTGCCGAACGATCTTCGTAGTTATGTACTGCGAAATTTGCGTCGGCGGTACCCCAGGCCTGGGTGTGATCGTATTCTGTCGGCGCCAACGATTGTTCATTAAGCTTGGACAACAAATTGAAATGGTGCACATCTACTTTAGGTCGCCGGGCCACATCGCGCGCCTGTAAATAATGATCAATACTCTCGGACGCAATAGAGGCTTGTCCAATGGCCGTAGTCAACAGGTGCGGGCGAACGATGTCCCCGGCTACAAAATGTCCGGGCCGATCCGGCACCTGGAAATACCGATCAGCGTCGATGAAGCTCCTCTGGTTACCCATCTCTTCAATGCCGTTGAGATCCCCGGATTGGCCGATGGCAGAGACGATCAGATCCGCCTCCACCTCAAACTCTGTTCCGTTAAGGGGTGTCGGCACCCCCTTTTCGTTAACACTGCATTTGGCCAGGCGCAAACTGGTGGCGCGACCTGAGCTATTCTTGATCAAAGCGATTGGCATGACACCATTAAGAATAGTCACGCCCTCAGTCAGCGCATCGTCGACTTCTTCGTCGGTCGCGGTCATCTTAGGACGCTCAAACAACGCCGTGAGCGTAACCTGCGCACCCTCGCGGACCGCAGCCATGGCCGCGTCATGTGCAGCGTAACCGCCGATCACTTCTTCGGGGCGGTCTTTCGCATGAATCTGGTCGATCTTGCCCAGGCGTCGTGCCACTGAAACCACGTCGATGGATGTATCGCCACCACCAATACAAAGCACTTTTTCAGCAGTTACCTGCATGGTGCCCTTGTTAAACGCGTCCAAAAATGCCACACCGGAAACGCAGTTAGGCGTATCAGTCCAGCCTTCAACCGGCAGATCACGACCGGTCTGGCAGCCAATCGCCCACAGGATCGCGTCGTAATCGGCTTCGAGTTCGGCAATAGAGATATCCTTGCCAATGCGCACCCCGGTCCGCACTTCGATACCTCCTATTTCGATAATGCGTTCAATTTCCCGATCAAGTCGTTCGCGTGGCGTGCGGTAGCCGGGGATGCCGTAACGGAACATGCCGCCGAGCTGTTCTTGGAATTCAAAAATAGTGGCGCTGTAACCCTTGCGGCGCAACTGGTAAGCCCCGGCGAGTCCCGCCGGGCCTCCCCCGACGATGGCGACGCGCTTGTTGCCCACCGGCGGAGGGCTCTCAAACCGGTAACCTTCAGAAAACGCCGTATCACCGATGAATTGTTCTACCGAGTTAATGCCGACAAAATCATCGACGTTGTTGCGGTTACAACCGTCTTCACAGGGTGCCGGACAGACCCGCCCCATCATGGCGGGAAAGGGGTTGGCTTCGGTGGCCCGGCGAAACGCATATTCCTGCCATGTCATATCCTCAGGAGGCGGTTCCATACCACGAACAATCTGCAGCCAGCCGCGGATATCTTCGCCCGAAGGGCAACTGCCCTGGCACGGCGGCGTGCGATGAACATAGGTGGGACACTTGTGCGAGTGGTCCGCATCAAAAATGTTTTCCTTGAAGTCCTGCCACTCGTAATCCCCCTCTTCATACTTTAGAAAAGTCAGATTCGTGGTGTGTTCTTCGGAAGCTGCCATCGCGGAATTCCTCTAATTGCTTATCGTGTCCACTCGTTGCGGAATGTTCAGTGTTGGCTGTCGAAAACCAGTGCATCACCAATCAACTGGTGTACGCTGATAATCATGTCCATTTCCATACCGTAATAGGGCAATACCTTGCTGAACTGGCTCTTACAAATTGCGCAGATCGCGGCCATATGAGTAACGCCATGCTGTTCGATCACCTGCTGTAGCGCCTGGGCTCGAGGCAGCGCTCCTTTCACGCGCAGCTCAATGAGATCATCAGTCAACAACCCACCGCCGCCGCCGCAACAAAAGGTATGCTCGTGAATCGTGTCCGGCGCCATGTCCACAAAATGACTGCAGGCGGAGCGGATCAACTCACGCGGAATAGTGAACTGGCCTCCGGGAACATTCCCTAAGCGCGAGCCTCGCGAGACATTACACGAGTCATGGAAGGTAACCACTTTATCGTCATTCGCCTTCGCATCAAGCTTCAAAGCGCCACGCTGTAGCAGGTCGTATGTGAATTCGCAGATATGTTGAGGCACCGGGTACGCAGGATCCAGAAAATCAAAAGGCCCGATCAAAGTGTTCCAGAAACTGTAGGCCACCCGCCATGCGTGGCCACACTCGCCAACGACAATACGCTTTACACCCAGATCAATAGCCGCTTGGCGTATACGCTGCGCGACTTTTTGCATATTCTCGTAGTTGCCAATAAAGATACCGAAATTGGCCGCTTCCGAGGCATATGAGCTCAAGGTCCAGCTGATACCAGCCTGGTGAAACACCTTGGCATAACCAATCAGGCCATCTACGTGTGGCTCGGCAAAAAAATCCGCTGATGGTGTCACTAACAACACCTCTGCGCCGTGCTGATCCAGTGGAAATTTGACTGGCACGCTGATGTCTTCTTCAACTTCCTCTTCCAGACCTTCCAGGGTATTTGCCAGGGCAGGCTCGGGAAGGCCGAGATTGTTGCCAATGATATGAACTTTGCCAATGATTTCATTGGAGTATTTCTGGCCTAGACCAATCGACGCCAGAATCTCTCTTCCGGCCATGGTGATCTCGGCGGTATCAATGCCAAACGGGCAATACACTGAGCAACGCCGGCACTCAGAGCACTGGTGGTAGTAGCTATACCAATCGTTGATCACGTCCTCACTCAGTTCCACCGCGCCCACCAGCCAAGGAAACCATTTCCCAGCCAACGTGAAATAGCGTCGATAGACTTTGCGTAACAGATCCTGGCGGGCCACCGGCATATTCTTGGGATCACCCGTCCCAAGATAATAGTGGCACTTGTCAGTACACGCGCCGCACTTGACACAGGAGTCAAGAAAGACTGGCAGTGAGCGGTACTTACCCAATAACTCACCCATTTTTTCCAGGGCCACATCTTGCCAGTTATCGACCAATTCGCCTGGAAAACCCAGGCCCTTCTGGTGTTCCGGCTTAGCCACAAAGGGTCGGCTGTGGGCCATGGCATCGGGTTGAACTGCGGGCGTTATCAGCAATTTACCCAGTGGCGGTGTCTCGAATTCGATCTTAAGCATAATCAGGCTGCGGCCCTAGGGGCGATCGGGTCTGGAGCCCGGGAGATCCCGCGCCCACGGTGCGACATGGCGGCGCTCACGCGGGATATCACGCATGTTAAGCGTCGGGCTGAAAAAAACGCCGGGCGCATGAAGTAATTTGCTGAAAGGGAATATCAGCATCAGTATGATCACCAATGACAGATGAACCAGCAGCGGGACATCGGCCGGTAGCGGCTGCCAATCAAGTGTCAGCAGTCCCAGAGTGAATGCTTTAAGTGACACGATATCGGTATGCTGGACGTATTTCATGACCAGCCCGGAACCGGCAATCGCCAGTAACAGCAATAACATCAGATGATCAGAAGGTGCGCTGATGTAGCGGACGCGATCAACCAGCACCCGACGTGCCCACAGGCCCGTGAGCCCAGCAAACATCGCCATGCCCGCATAGATGCCGATCCACTGGATCATGGCCACCCACCACCATACCGGCTCGGTGAAATAACGCAGGTGCCGCGCGAGTGCGACTACCATGCCAAAGTGAAACAGCCAGCCGAACAACCAGGTCCATTTACTGCCCTTGAACAGGCTCTCGAAAAACACCACCTCGCGCGCCATTCGTGCAACGACACCGATGCGGGTTAGTGGCGCCGGCGTAGTCGGGATCACCAATGGGGCCGGAGTCCGGGCATACCGGGTCACCCGGGCGGCCACGCCGGTTACCAATATGATGGTCGCCAGGTAAAACAAAATGGCGAAGATGGAACCTAGCACCAAGAGAATAGGCCTCCCAGCATATGACTCGACACTGATGATTTCTGCGCCGAGCCGGAAAATCCAGGGTGTGTACCTGGCGGGGCCGCCTGGCCCCGGCTATACAGGTGTCACCCGGGGGTGATACGGCCTCAAACGCAACCGGTGGGCTTGGGCAGGCCGGCGTACTTACAGGCCTGCTTGGCTGGGCCATAAGGAAACAGTTCATACAGGTATTTACTGTTGCCCTTATCCTTGCCTAACTTCTTGCCAATCGCCTTGGTCAGCACACGCACCGCGGGCGCAATCTGATACTCCTCGTAATACTCGCGTAAAAAATTGATCACTTCCCAGTGGCTCTCACTGAGATCACAGTCATCTTCCGTGGCCATATAACCGGCCACCTCGCGATTCCACTCACTCAGATCAGCGAGGTAACCTTCCTCGTCAGTTTCGTAGGTCCTACCGCTCAGTTCAAATGCCATTTCGGCCTCCTGTTACTATTTATCAAATGAGTTCAGAGCCAGCTCTGGACCTTGTCGTTGGCACAGGCCAACTCAACAAAGCCATCATAGCCGACTACCTTGATGCCGGGGATCAACCGATCTTCTGGTAACCCCCTGGCTTTAAGATCCGGGCCAAGCGCGTAAACGCTTATCGTGCCGGTCGCTTCAGCCAGCATGGTCGTATGAATGGTCCCAGCCAATGCGCCGTAGACCCCATCCTCGATCAGCAGAATATCGCTCCCGGACTTGGCCAAGCCCAGGCAGGTCTTAAGACTCGTTGACTCAAAGGGAGATTTGTTAACGGTGTGTACACGATCTTTGCCTGCAGGATTAGAAGTTAAAAACCACATCCTGCTCTTCAAGCAGGTCGGACAGTTGTGTACGGCTGACAATATGGATTGAAGGTTTTTCGGCCCAGTCATCGTCTTCGTCCTCCCAGGTCAAGGGCATCAGATCCGCTTCTGTCAGACCCCGCTCCTCAAGAGATTCGCGCTCGACATAAAGCCTGGTGACCTCGTAATCGCCCAGCGCACGGTAAGTGGGTGAGAAATTCTTCATACCTGAATCGATCGTGTCCTGGCCCTGTTTCAACTGAAACACACCATCGCTGATGAAGACCATGCATACCTCCTGCTCGAATGCTGCGCCAATCAAAACTACTTCCAGACCCTCCAAAGGGTAAACAGTGCCGTAGGGCGCACGGCGGTTGATGTACATGAATTTCTTTGTCTCACTCATGACGATTCCCTAGTCACCGAACACCAGTAAACGATCGGCCTGGACCCCAGCCTCAATCAACTGGCCGAGTCCGGAGATACGAAAACCCGACGCGATGTTGTCACTGTCCTTGCCGTTGCGCTTGGCCTCGTCCGGATCAACGATCCCGCGGCGCTGAGCTGCAGCCACACAGACCACCAGATCCAGATCATGTGCCTCGCTCAACTCACTCCAACGATTGACGATGTGCCTATCGTCCTGCGGCGGTGTGGTCAGACGCGTACCGTTATTGACTCCATCGTGATAAAAAAACACACGAAATATCTCGTGCCCAGCATTGAGCGCCGCAACGATGAAGTTATAGGCCGTATCTGAGGCCTGATGCGTATAGGGTCCCTCACTCACCATGACTGAAAGTTTCATAGCCAGTGCTTAGAAACGAATATGCGTAGACGCGTTGAGACTCGGACGCGAGCCACGCCAGTTATCGATATGGAACTTGGTAAACGGCAGCCCGGTCGCTTCAAAAAAGCGTGGCCAACCGATACGGTCGATCCAGTCATTGATGCGCTCCCAGTCCCGTGCGTCTTCCTTGTAAGCCTTGAGGATGCGCTTAACAATGGCAGTGGCTTCAGGCCAGCGCGGTGGGTTGTTAGGCACACCGGAGGCGACTAACTTTTGAAAACTTGGCTTGCTGCGTGCATTGGAGTGATTGCCGCCTACCCAGATCGCTAACTTGCTATGCTCAGGATCATTGATCTGCATCGGCGGACACGGTGGATAGCAGGCCCCGCAGCAGATGCATTTTTTCTCATCGACCTCTAAGGTAGGCTTGCCATTGACCTGTGCTGGGCGAATCGCAGCCACCGGGCAACGTGCCACTACTGAGGGTCTTTCGCAAACGTTAGCCACCAGGTCGTGATTAATCTTGGGTGGCTTGGTATGTTGCACGTTGATGGCGATATCTCCCTGACCGCCGCAGTTAATCTGGCAGCACGAAGTGGTGATATGGACCCGGTTGGGCATGTTACAGTTTTTGAACTCGTCAATGAGTTCATCCATCATAGCCTTGACCACGCCCGACGCATCAGTACCGGGTATGTCACAGTGCAACCAGCCCTGAGTGTGCGCGATCATCGCCACTGAATTGCCAGTACCGCCGACCACGAAGCCGGCTTCTTCCAACGCGCTAATCAGCGGCTCGACCTTGATCTCGTCCGCCACCATGTACTCGATGTTGCTGCGGATAGTGAACCGCACATGGCCATCAGCATACTGATCGCCAATGTCGCATAATGTTCTCAGGGTAAAGACATCCAGAATACGCTGAGTTCCCGCCTTGACCGTCCACAGCGCGTCACCGCTTTGGGCAACGTGACGAAGCACCCCGGGACGGGGGTGGTCATGCCAACGCCACTGTCCAAAGTTCTTAATCATCAGTGGGTGCATATACTGGAACCCATCAGGGCAGCCCGACTCAATCGGCCGGCGCATTTCCTTAGCCATTATTCTCTCCGGTAAACGTTCGAGGTTGTTTTGCGATCAGATTGGTCGGCTTAGCTGGCTGCTGACTGGCGATCTTCGGCCTGGCGTTCAAACCATTTAACCGCCTCTTCATCCCAGCCATCCATGCGCACATAAGAAGATTGGCGTGGGCTGGCAATCATGTGTGGATCGACGTCAATATCAATCCCTTCAAGGAAATTGACCAGACCGATGCGTTCGATCATCTCACCGCAGCGTTCGTGCTCAAGGCCATTTTCTGCCCAGAAATCGATAGTGCTTTCCGCGATCTCGGTAATTCTCTCGTAGTCCTCTTCGGTTTCCAGCTTCATAAACGGCACGATCACCGTGCCCATCAGGTCGCCGATCTTCAGCGTACGTTTTCCTCCCATGAGTATCGTTACGCCCTTGTCGTCTCCGGGCGACAGTGCTTTGGGAACGACGTTCAGACAATGCATACAACGCACGCAATTACGGTTGTCGATCTCAATTGAGTCATCATCTTTAAGGCTCATGCACCGAGTCGGGCAACGGGTAATGATGTTGTCGATGGTGTGCTGACGACCTTTTTTCGCAACATAGGCTTTCCACGCTTCCTGGTCGACTTTCATGTCATCGCGCCAGGTTCCAATTACCGCCATGTCAGCGCGCTCGATCGAGTTCATGCAATCGTTGGGACAACCTGACACCTTGAATTTGAATTTGTACGGCAGAGCTGGGCGATGCACGTCATCAGTGAAGTTATTAACCAGGGTTCGGTGAATCTTGTGCTCGTTGGCGCACGACTGTTCACAACGTGCACCGCCAACACAGGACATGGCGGTGCGCACGCAGGGGCCGGCACCACCCAAGTCAAAACCATACTCATTGATATCGTCAAAGAAGTGCTGGGTTTTATCGGTGGTCGCACCAATAAACATGATGTTCCCGGTCTGGCCATGGAATGTCACCAGACCCGAACCCCATTTCTCCCAGCTGTTGGCTAACTGGCGAAGCATATCGGTGCTGTAGTGATTTCCAGCTGGCGGCTGGACCCGTAGGGTGTGAAACTCCCTGGACTCGGGGAACTGCTGGCCGACTTCTGAGAACCGCGGAATGATTCCGCCACCGTAACCGTAAACGCTTACCGTGCCTCCTTTCCAGTAACCCTTGCGGGTTTCGTAGGAGTGCTCGAGCTGGCCGAGTAAATCATTTGCCACCCCGTTAATACGTTCAGTAGGATGCTCGTCACGCAGGCGCTTAATGCCAGAGACAAAACTCGGCCATGGGCCACTTTCCAGTTCGTCCAGCATCGGGGTTTCATGTTGCTTGTTATCAGCCATAACAGGGCTACTCCTATTGCGTTTGTGACACCATACGGTGATAAGCGCCGTCTCGATGGTCGATTCGTTGGCTTGGTCTGTACTGCCCACGTGCAGAAGGTTTTACGACACGAAGGCTCGTACCACGAGGGTGCTGATGTGGTTCCATTGTATGCACTGCCCGAGGTCACACCATTCCCCGGGAGGGTATGCCTCACAAAAATCCGCCTTATCCCCATGGGGATAGTATTTATCTTGCAGTGCACAAATTTCCCTTTAAACCACAGGTGCGATTTCTCCAAAAAACACCATGTATTCAGATGTTTAGTAGACCAACGCCGGTCACACAAAGCCAGCAAGTGCGTTTACTGACACCAAACCATCGATCCAAGCTTAGCGAAACAACCTTTTGGGAGAGTTTGCGCCGTCGCGTCAAAGGCTAGAATTTGGCTCCGCTTCTGCTATCCCGTCGGCATACCACGCACCTTTGCATATCTTCGAATCCCAAATCACCCGAGCTGCCAGAACTCAATCTGGGATACCAGCACACCTGAGGGAGGGCAATTTCTCACGTTGGTGGGATGATCGTCTGGCACGGTACCAGCGAGTGATTGAAGACCTTAGCGTCGAGATTGCTGATCCTTTGAAACTCAGTGCTAACGAACGTCACGCCCTGGCCGTGCGGGTACGCGATACCAACATGGCCGTCTATCGATGTCGCCAACCAGAAAATGTTGACCGCGCGGCCATGCAGGCACTGACATCGCAACTTGGCCTGGGAAAACCAGACAGTAACCTGTGCGCCGCCGATGACGGCCTGAGCGAACTCGAAGTCAATCATAGCTCCACGCATCAGCGCTATATTCCCTACAGCAACCGTCCGATGGGCTGGCATACTGATGGCTACTACCATACGCCAGAACGCACCATCCGGGCCATGGCGCTGCATTGTGTTCGCCCGGCCATGAGCGGCGGCACACTTCAGGTCATTGATCACGAAATCGTATTTGGTCTGCTACACCGTTGTGATCCTCGATACACCGCGGCACTCAGCCAGTCAGACACAATGACCATACCTGAAAATGAAACAGCCGGGCCTGGCGTGCGTGCCAGCGTGAGCGGGCCGGTTTTTTCTCATGAAGGTGATGTACTGCAAATGCGCTATAGCGCACGCAAGCGCAACATTATCTGGAAAAGCGATCCCGTGGTTCATGAGGCCATCGCGGCACTGCAAGAAATTCTGAATTCATGCGCTGATCTGGCTGTATCTCATCGGCTGTTACCGGGCGAAGGGCTGGTATGTAACAACGTGCCACATCGACGTGATGGATTTACCGACTCGTCACAGCCCGGGTGTGCCCGCCTGATCTACCGCGGGCGCTACACCCAGGCACTAACTACAATGGTTCTAAGGTAAATGCCCCATGCTCTGGATCAGTGAACTCATGCTGCAGAACCAGCCTACCTCTTTCGAGCATCTGATTGCACTGGTACGTGAAAAAGCACGCAGTGGCGAGTGCTTCTTGCGTATGGATGTCAAACCGCCCTACCCCGACACGCCGGATAACTGGGAAGACCAGGTCGAGAGCGCATTCACTGCGGCACTCGATGCCGGCACCGGCAAGACACGGCCATGAAACACTTAGGGACGGATTTCGACCTCGGCGCGGAGTCAGGTGAAGATGCTGGCGCATCCGCCGATGCATTACAGGCACAGCTTAGCGCTGTGCGCGACCGCCTAAAAGAAAGCGAGGTCGCAATCGACTCGCCACAATGGTGTGAACTGGCACTGCAGGAGGGCCGACTGCTGGTCAACCTGGACGAAGGCGCACAAGCCTGGCTCAGCGCGCAACGTTGTTTCAAACAGTTTTGCACCGCCGGGGTCTGGGCGCAAGCCGCTGAAGCCGCCCGGGTGATGTTCCAGTCCGGTGAACCCGATGCACTGGTCGCACTGGGGCACGCTGTCTGGCTCGCAGTCACCTTTCCTGTCGAGCCGGAGTTGTCGGTTGCCCTGCTTCAGGACATCGTCGATGAGACGCCGGATGATTCAGATGGCGCAGCCGTGGCAGCAGCCACTGCCGCCTACGTCGTGGATCTTCGAGCGCAGGGTAACAAACGCGAATCTCTATCCTTCTTTGCCAACCAACTGCTGGGCACCGTCGCACGGCGACACAGCGGTATAGAAAAACAGGAAGATTTCGAGCAATGGATTCAGCGCCTGGAACTTGATGATCCAGCACAGTTCCTGCCGCGCCTACGCAATGTGGTGGACGTACTGGTACAGGATAACTGGTGGATAGATCGCGATCTCATCCAAGCCTCGCTGCCCATACAATGACAACGATCATGGAAACCTCCAACTATTGGCACGAGATCCCAACCCAAGCTGCGACGCCCGATATCGATCCTGTTGTTGACCTGGTGTTTGCTATCCGTGGCCGGCAGATTCCAGCCGATCACGCCTGGCCTCTGTCCGAGGCTATCACCCAGGTTCTGCCCTGGCTGGAACAGCAAGAACAGGCTGGCATTCACTTGATTCACGGAGCCCAGTCGAGTAATGGCTGGCAACAACCTTCAGACGACGGTACTATTGAACTGTCAGCCAGAACGCGCTTCGTACTGCGCATTCCCTCTGCGAGCGTGGATGCCGCCAGAGTTCTGACCGGGCAAACACTGGACATCTCGGGCTATTCCATCGACCTGTTGCAGGCCCGTGTGCGAGCGCTGCTGCCGCTCACAACGGTTCTCGCCCGCCATGTCCGTGGAAGCGATTCCAGCGACACTGAAAGCGCCTTCCTCGAGGACGCAGTAAACTGGCTTTCCGATCTGTCTATTACCCCACGCAAAATGCTGTGCGGTCGCGTCCATCGCTTGAACACTCCTCAAGGCGCGATCCTTACCCGAAGTCTGCTGTTGGCCGAACTGACCCCTGGGGAATCTGCGACATTGCAACAACAGGGCCTGGGTCAGGGGCGGCTGATGGGTTTCGGTCTATTTATGCCATACAAGAGTATTGATGCGGTATACGAGGCGCGGCCAAACATCAACGATTAGGGAAAAACTGAGTTGAACAAAATACGAAACGGAGTACGACATGCCGATTGAAGTGGATGGAAAAATTATTGCCACAACCGCGAATGCCTTTCTCGAAGACCCTGATGAGTGGAGTAAAACGGTCGCCGAGACTATGGCAGCGGCGGAAGGGCTGGAGTTGACTGCGCAACACTGGGATGTCATCGATTATCTGCGTAAGGAATATTTCGAGAATAACGGCCATCAGCCGAATAACCGCACCCTGCTTAAAGAGATGGGTGGACTCTGGGGGCATAAAGTCAATAATAAGGAGTTGTTTGACCTTTTCCCCGGCAATCCGAGTAAGCAGGCTGGCCGCTTGTCAGGGCTCCCAGAAAGCATGCGCAAAGGTGGCTACTGACAGGCCCTGGCCTGATTGAATGACCCAGACCCCAGAGAATTTATTACCGACATTTCGAGGACACAACCGATGAGCGAAAAACAAGAACTGATCCGCAAAATGATACAAATGCAGCGTGAGTTCATAGCCCAGGAACAGCAGGGCGGTATCGAGCAGAAAGATTATTTTCTCCCAGAGAATAATCAAAGCCTCTCAGGCTACCGTGAGTCTTACGCAAAGGTAGCCGCGCGCGTCATCGATCTGGCACACGAGGAAAAAGGCTCTCGCCGCTGACAGCGGCGGCGGACTGTTGGTGCGGGCCCGAAAATCCTAAAGCGCGAGTTGCTCGGCCAGGCCGGCGATAGACTCACCCGCATCTGCACCCTGGCTACGATAGGCGCTGAGAATCGCGTTAGCACCGGCGCGCCAGTGGCCCTGGCCCTGGCGAACCGCCTGCTTAAGTAACGCGCGGTTGCCATCGCCCAGCCAGTCCTGATAGGCATTGTACAAAGCCGGAAATAACTGCTTGCGCGCGGGCGTCATACTGGCAAAGTAAAAATGCAGCGGTGCCTGTTCCTCCTGTGCTAACAAGGCCGGCAATACCGTAACACAATCAGCCAGGTGATCGCGCACAGCGCGTGCCAATACCTCTGCAACACTTGGGCCCAGTGCCTGCAGCATGCGCTCCCAGTCGTCCCCAAGCCATCGCCCACACACCAGTTCGCCCAGTTCATGCAGGATGACCGTTTCGGTAAATTCATCAGTCATGCGCTGTAACGCAGTTTCAGCGTCACCAGCGAAGCCATAGCAGTCCAGCACTCGTGACATGGCATTGCGCGGTTTTTTCCAGCGCCATTCATCAATCATTTCCCACAGGACGCGCCGCAAAGACTCCCGGCGTATCCAGATCACATCGCCGCGAGTCATCGCCGGAGGCGCCATTAACTCACGCACCAGTTCAGCCCCGGTTTGAAACAAGCGATAGCCTTCTCCATTTTCTACTCGGATTAGTTCTCCGATAAAAAATACCGGTTTACCCAAGCGGCCAAGCCCTGCGCTGTAACAATAACCACGCGGAACCAACCAATCATTGACGGTGTCTGCATCAAAAGGATCAACTCGGTGTCCGAATATTGGCAGCTCTTGATAATCTGCCTGTTGCAGGCCCGCCCACTGCTGTTCTCGTGCGTCGACCCACTCGCCCACCTCGGCCGCACCCAGCACGACCTCTAACCCAAGCCGCTGGTGCCAGCGGCAATACTCACGCATATGCATCAGATATATGCACAAGGTATAACTGCCCGCATGCTGCGCATCCGAAACATCGCAGTTGTACTGTACAGCGCGCAATAATGACTGTGGCAAGGCCGGCATAAACGCCACCTTAAGATAGAATCCCTGCCCAAGGCAATGACTATGAAAACCCGGATTCGTGACCAGTGGCAAGACCCCACACGCCAGGCTTCCACTGAGGGCAATGCCTTGGCGCTGGCCTATGTTTGTTGGCAATTGGCGCTTACATCGGCACGCAATCTGCATGCTGAAGATTTTGTATACCAGGACGATATCCAGCGCGTAGGCGTCATCCGTGAGTATCTGGTGTTCTTAGCGCACACGGCTGATCGACTGGCCTTCGAGTTACTTGACGAAGCGCAACGCGCGCCGTTTATATCCTCCTTGGCAGCCGGCTGTGCCAGACATCTTCAGCGCAATACGGAGGAAATCCTGGGCGCCGGAGATTACGCCGGCCAGTTTATCGATGCTCTGAATCGACGTAACAGCGAATATGGTCAGTGCGCCTTTGCCAACGGCGCCCCGGGTTACAGCCTCCTAAGAGCGTTTGGCGAGAGCATCCAGATTATTATGGGGCGCGATCAGACCAATCGCTGGGTGATTGATCAGGTGATGGACATCGATGGGCCCGAAGCAGTAGCGCAACTCAGGCGATCACTACAAAAACTCTACGCTACCCAAAAGCCTGCGCCCAAAGGCTCACAGTAACCAGCG
>JAPKAJ010000024.1 GCA_028825345.1 Arenicellales bacterium
AATGAAAGGCAACGCGCGCAAGGTTCGGCGACTGCATGATGATACGGTGATCGCGGGATTCGCGGGCGGTACTTCGGATGCGTTCACACTGTTCGAACGTTTTGAGGGAAAACTGCAAAAACATCAGGGCAATCTCACTCGTGCTGCGGTTGAGTTGTCCAAGGACTGGCGCACAGATCGTATGCTACGCCGGCTGGAGGCCCTGCTTGCAGTTGCCGACGCATCGGTGTCACTGATTCTTTCGGGTACGGGGGATGTCATAGAGCCTGAGGGCGGGATCATGGCGATAGGTTCTGGCGGCGCCTACGCTAAGGCCGCCGCCCAGGCACTGGTTACGGAGACCGATCTTGATGCTCGCCAGATCGTTGAGAAATCACTAAATATTGCCGCTGGTATCTGCATCTACACCAACTGCGAACTTACCATTGAAGAACTGGAGATTGCACCGAAGTGAGTTGGTGTAAGCCACTCTGGACTGACTGTGCCGGGCGCTTTATCTTCCTGCGTTTGTAGACCCAAGAACTTTTCCAACAGAACGATACTATGTCCGAGATGACGCCCCGGGAGATTGTCGAGGAACTCGACAAGCACATTATTGGTCAGGCACAGGCGAAGCGGGCTGTCGCGATCGCTCTTCGAAATCGCTGGCGGCGGGCTCAGGTGCCAGACGAATTTCTGCGCAATGAGATCACGCCAAAGAACATATTGATGATAGGCCCTACCGGGGTGGGCAAGACCGAGATTGCCCGGCGTCTGGCACGCCTGGCCCGAGCGCCGTTTATCAAGGTCGAGGCGACCAAGTTCACCGAGGTGGGGTATGTGGGTCGTGAGGTTGATACAATTATTCGTGATCTGGTGGATATGGCGATCAAGATGAGCCGCGAGGAAGCATTGGAGCGTGTACGTCCACGCGCTGAAGATGCTGCCGAGGAGCAGTTGCTGGATCTACTGCTGCCACAGGCCCGCGGTGTTGACTCTGCTGATGACGCTGTAGCCGTTGATCAGGAAGAGGGAGCCGGCCGCCAGCGCCTTCGCAAATTGTTGCGTGAAGGCAAGCTGGACGATAAAGAAGTCGAAATTGAAGTTGCGACTCCGACCGTGGGGGTGGAGATTATGGGTCCGCCAGGAATGGAGCAGATGACTGATCAGTTGCAGGGCATGTTTCAGAATCTGGGTGGTCAGCGCAAGACTGCGCGCAAGGTCAAGGTGCGCGAAGCATTGCGATTGCTCACCGAAGAAGAGGCCGGCGCACTCGTCAATGACGACGAACTTAAGCACGAAGCACTTGAGCGGGTAGAGCAGCATGGTATTGTTTTTCTTGACGAGATCGACAAGATTGTCGGCCGCAGCGAGGCCCAGGGTGCCGATGTGTCGCGCGAGGGCGTCCAGCGCGATCTGCTACCGCTGATTGAGGGCTGCACCGTCAGTACCCGCAACGGCATGATCAAGACCGATCATATTTTGTTTATTGCCTCGGGGGCTTTTCAGATGAATAAACCCTCGGATCTAATACCGGAACTGCAGGGTCGCTTGCCAATACGGGTTGAACTCGATGCGCTGGACGCCGGCGATTTTGTCCGCATCCTGACTGAGCCGGATGCTTCGCTGACCGAGCAGTACGCTGGGCTGATGGCGACCGAAGGGGTCAGCCTGGAGTTTGCGCCGGATGGTGTCGAGCGAATAGCCGAAGTGGCGTGGCAGGTTAATGAACGGATCGAGAATATTGGCGCACGGCGACTGCATACCGTCATGGAGCGCTTGCTGGAGACGATTTCGTTTGCAGCGGCTGATCGCTCAGGACAAGTAGAGTTGGTCGATCGGGACTATGTGGATCAACACCTGGTTGATCTCGCCGCGGATGAGGATCTTTCGCGCTACATTCTCTAGATTCTCCAGCGCAAAAATATGGCGGCAGCCGTATACTGGGTCGTCCACCCTCGCCGGGGAGGACGCGGATGGCGGTACTGCTGATAGATGGACTCAACCTGATACGCCGAATTCATGCTGGTGTACCGGATGCGGCGAAGGATCGTGACGATGGAGTGCTGACAGCCTGTGTGGCGTCGGCACGCCGGGCTCTGCGTCGGCATCATCCCAGTCACGTTATTCTGGTAATGGAAGGCCAAGAGTTGAGTTGGCGTTCCCTGGAGTATCCGGATTACAAAAAGGACCGGGTCGGGATGCCGGAAGATCTTCGAGCCAATCTGCCGGCCATTCTTGCAGCGCTTGCCGGGATTGGGGTTAATGCCCTGTCTGCAGAAGGCTTTGAAGCGGATGATCTCATCGGCTCGATTGCTGCCCGTACCGCCACGAAGGGTGTTTCTGTGGTCATTCTGTCCACGGACAAAAGTTTTTGCCAGTTGGTCTGTGACCATATTGCCGTTCACGACCACTTCAATGATGTGGCGCACGACAGTCTTTGGATACGTGATCGTTTCGGGGTCGAACCCGTGCAACTGGTCGATCTCTTCAGTCTGGCGGGTGATCCCTCACTGGGGCTGCCAGGCATTCGTTCGGTCGGGGTGCACACTGCGGCCCGACTGTTGCATGACTACGGTGGCCTTGAGGGCGTAATCAACGCAGCTCCACAGATTGCGGGAAAACTCGGTGAGAAACTGCGTGCCGGGCTGGACGGTATCGCACTGACCCGCCGGCTCGTCACCTTGCGTCAGGACGTCGACCTCGGGGCCAACCTACATGACTTTCGCTGGCTGCCGTCGATGACGCATGATACAAGGGAGAGCTCTTCCTAGAACCCAGAGGCTTTGATCCCAGCAAGTGTGAACTGGCTATTCCGGCTGTGACTATCAGTCAGCCTGTCGCCGCAGTTCCCTCAATAACACGTTGTTCTCCCGTCTCGTCAAGGTGCAGGTAGCGCAGGGACATGGTCTGCCCGTCATCATGCAGTGTACGTGTATAGGAGAAAAGCTCGAACTCTCCCTGGTCGTTGATCAGCAGGCCGAGAACTTTCATGCTCTCGCCTGCGAACCGGGCCCACATGTAGGGGTCGCCCTGCAGCGGGTCGAGTGGTTTCTTGCCACCGAACACGTTAGTCTTTTGCGCCGCTGCATAGATATGGTTACGCTTGGTTGGCACAAAGTCGATTGTATATCCCTTGCTTTTACCTGTTTTCAGCTTAGTAGTAGACCAGTTGATGTGAAAACCCTTTTTGTGTTTGCTGATATCCACCGAGACCTGCCGAGTATTGGTATTGTCTGCAGTGTTGTCGACGACCCTGGCGCTACCAGTATAGTGTCCGACAAAGGGGTCAAAGTCAGCGGCCAGGGTGCTCAGGCTGGAGGCCAGTATCACGGCACCAGCAAGCCATCGCAAAGGGTTGGAAAGCGTGAGGTCTAATGTTTTCATGATGTTCAGTTTTCCTTTTCCAGAATTTCGATGCGGTCACTGTCAGCGAGATCTACTGCCAGGCCACCAATGGTGGTAAAGCGCCGACCGTCAACTGCCTTTTTGTAGGCCTGGTAGTTCAAGGTTGTGCCCTGGCTATCTATCACACGGATATTAATGATGCGGTGCTGTTCTTGCCAGTGCAGGACAAAAACCAGTGCCGATATCGCGATCACCAGTCCCAGCAGAGAGTAGGCGACCATAGGGGCTGAAATCCCCCCTTTGTCAGGGGCAGGAGCCGCTGACGCCTCGGCAGGCTGGCTCTTGGTTCGAAAGACCAGTGCCACCACCAGTATCACGGCAAGGGTAAAAAGGATCTTGGTCAGCACGTGTCGGTCGGAGCCCCCGGGGGCAGCTGCAGGTAGAATCCCCGTGATTCTATGCTGTTCATCACAGCAGCGGAGTCGGCCGCTGCCAGGTTGACGTGCGGCGTCAGATCCAAATCCATCACCTGCTGTAGCTCTCCGAGCTGGCCCAGCAGCGCTTTGGGAAGCTCAGTGAGCGCTTCAGCCGAAGCAACATACAGGTAGGTGCCTTGCTTGCGCATGCCTTTGTAGACCACACATTTCATTAGCGTTGGTCTCGATCAGGAACAGTTAATCGGCGCTATGCGTCAGTCGTTCTTGTGATTTCCGCCCCATAGCCAGGCCCAGCCCGATCGTTCCTCGGTATGTTCGCGCTGGGAGACTGCAGTAAACGGGCGCTCTTCTTTGCCGACGTAGAGCTGGCGTGGTCGGCCGATCCGGCTCTCGGAAGATTCCATCATTTCTTTCCAGTGGGAAATCCAGCCTACGGTGCGGCCGATGGCAAATAGCACCGTAAACATATTGGTCGGGAAACCCAGGGCACGCAGAATGATTCCAGAGTAGAAGTCCACGTTTGGATAAAGCTTCTTGTCAACGAAATAGGAATCGTTGAGGGCGATCTGCTCAAGCTCTAGGGCCAGGTCCAGCGTTGGGTCTTGGATGCCCAGTTCTTTCAGTACCTCGTGACAGGTATCACGCATTACTGTGGCCCGCGGGTCGTAGTTCTTATATACCCTATGGCCGAAACCCATCAGTCGAAACCGGTCGTCGGGGTCCTGCGCCTTCTTGACGAATTTCTGGATCCGGTCCTTGGTGCCGATCTCCTGAAGCATACTCAATACCGCTTCGTTGGCACCCCCATGAGCGGGGCCCCACAATGAAGCAATGCCAGCGGCCACGCAGGCAAACGGATTGGCATCCGAGGAGCCAGCCAGGCGCACCGTGGAGGTCGACGCGTTTTGTTCATGATCTGCGTGCAAGATCAGGATGCGGTTAATAGCGCGAGCCAGCACCGGGTTAACTTGGTAATCCTGGGTCGGCACGCCGAACATCAGCTGGAGCAGGTTTTCCGAGTAGGTGAGGTCGTTACTGGGTTGCATGAATGGTTGACCCAGAGAGTATTTAAAGGCGTAGGCGCCGATGGTCGGCATCTTCGCGATCAACCGGTGGGCGGCGGACATGCGCTGCAGCGGGTCGTTGATATCGGTGCTGTCGTGGTAGAACGCCGATAAGGCGCCAACCACCCCAACCATGATGGCCATCGGGTGGGCGCTGCGCATGAACCCGCTGTAGAACCGTACCAGTTGTTCGTGCAGCATGGTGTGTCGAGTAATGTCGCCGTCGAACTGCTCCTTTTCTTCTGGAGACGGTAGCTCGCCGTGCAACAGCAGGTAACAGACATCCATGAAGTCGGTATTCTCGGCGAGATCAGCGATGGCGTAACCGCGGTGCAGTAGGATGCCGGCCTCACCGTCGATATAGGTGATCTCCGATGAGCACGATGCGGTGGAGGTAAATCCGGGATCATAGGTAAAGGCGCCGGTTTGACTGTAAAGCTTGCGGATGTCGATTACCTTGGGGCCAACGGTGCCATGCAGGATGGGTAACTCCCAGGACTCACCAGTCTCGTTATCCGTCAGAGTGAATGAGTGGCGTACCGCCTGCGCCAGACCATTATTCTGAGCTTGTGTCCCTTGCGACATAACAGCGTCCTCGAATGGGCTAATAATCAGTATTAAACTGATTAATAGTTATGTAAATTAACTTTGTCTATATTTATACGTAATCCCGATCAAATGATAGTCTTGACAGGGAAAAACAGTGTAAAAAAACTTGTTCGTATCGTCACTTTGTGTAATTTGATTTTTTGATATTTTGTATAAAAAACAATTAATTAGCAGCTCTAGGTCGCAGCCTAAAGGCTTGCTGGGAAGGCATTAAAGCCACCATGGACTGTCAGCCGTTTTCTGTCGAAACACCCAGTGCAGGTACGATCTGTGGGCTTCGCTGGGGATCGGCTGATGGAATCCCAGTGCTGGCCGCGCATGGCTGGCTGGATAACGCCGCGAGTTTCTTGCCGATTGCGCCTTATCTCACCGATCTTAATCTGGTAGCGATCGATCTACCGGGCCATGGTTTTTCACAGCACCGGCCCGAAGGCGCGCGTTACCATTTAATGGACTACCCGCCAGCTGTGCTCGAGGTCGCTGATGCTCTGGGCTGGAAAGAGCTGGTGCTGTTGGGGCATTCCTTGGGTGGCGCAATCTCAACCACGGTGGCTGTAGCAGCGCCCACGCGTATTCGGGCAATGGTGCTCATCGAAAACCTCGGCCCAGTGTCCCAAGCGGCCGATGGCGCTCCGGGTCGGCTGCGTGACTCGATCGCAGCTTACGCCAAGCTTCGCGATAAGACTCCGGCTCTGTACCCTGACCTTGAGCCGTTAATCATGGCGCGTGCACGACTCGGCAAGATGGGCCACAAAGCCGCACAAGCTTTGGTGAGTCGCAACCTTGCCAAGGTCGAAGGCGGCTATAGCTGGCGCAGCGACCCACGGCTGCGACTGCCGTCACCTGTATTTCTAACCGAGTCGCAGGTATTGGCCTACCTCGGCGCCATTGAGACGCCCACCCAGGTGCTGCTCGCCAACGATGGCCTGTTGGCCAAATCTGAAACTTTGACACCTCGCCTTGCATCACTACAAGCCGCGAGCGTGCAATGGTTGAGCGGAACGCATCACCTGCATATGGATGATCCCGAGCCGGTAGCGACGGCCATTTTGGACTTTCTGTTAAGGCTTGATTAGTTCGATCAGCTAGCCTCTCGGGGCTGATTCTGGAACAGCGTCTCCAGCAGTTTGTGCTGGATCTCGATACCAACCGCATCGGTTGCGCGTGGGTGGTTGTGCAGGATCACGATAACCCAGGTGTTTCCAGATGGGTCAATGGCGTAGCCGGCGAGTGTGCGCACATCGCGCAGCAGTCCTGTCTTTAATCGAAGCCGACCGGGCCGGGCAATCCCGTAAAAACGCCGGCGCAATGAGCCGTCGACTGTCGCGATTGGCAGTGAACCGACGAATTCAGGCCACCAGGGCTCGGCGGTTGCTTTTTCCAACAGTGTGGCCAGGCCTGTAGCGCTGAGTCGCGCATCTCGGGAGAGCCCGGCACCATTGTCGATACGCAAAGCTGGCATCAATACACCGCTGGCGTCCAGCCAGTCCTCGATAACTTTGGCACCTTTGGCCGGAGTTGCCGGGGTCACCGAAAATTCGCTAGCGAGGGTTAGCAGTAGATTACGCGCCATCACGTTATTACTGAATTTGTTGGTGTGCCGAATGACATCGGCCAGGAATACCGAATCGAGAGTTCCCAGTACTTTGGCTTGTGTCGGGGTTTTACCGTATATCCAGTTGCCCGACAGCGTACCGCCCAACTCCTGCCATAGGGCCTTGAAAACTCCGTAGACGTACTGGCCATGTGGCAGCAGGGTGCGTCGCAGGGTGCTCTGGCCGCAGTTGGCGGGATACGTGCCGCCCAGTTGCACATCCGTTTGCTGTGTGTGGGTAGTGGACTCAAGGGTGATCCGGTGCAGTCGATTGGCGCAGCTGGTTTTGTCCTGTTTGACTGAATTCACCAGACGCAGGGTTGTGGCAGCAGGATCAGCATGGACCGCAAGCCGCCCCATACGCGAATCAAACACCAGTGAGGTAGCACCAAAGTTCACCAGCAGCGCACTGGGCAGCGTGTTGTAGCTACGTTGGTGTTTGCCGTCGATGGCTTTTCGGCCGATAGCTTTGCGGTCAAACAGGCTGTCATCGAGTATCAGGTTGCCCTGAATATGGGTTAACCCGCGTTCGCGCAACTGGCGCGCCAATAGCCAGAAGCGTTCGATGACCAACCAGGGATCGCCACCCCCGCGCAGGATCAGGTCGCCATGCAGCGTATCGTCCCGCAAGGTACCATCAATAAGCACCTCGGTCTGCCAGCGGTGTTGGGTGCCAAGTAGATTGAGTGCAGCCGCGGTTGTGACCAGTTTCATGACTGATGCGGGGTTGCGTGGCGTGCGACTCTGGTGGGTGATCTGTGATCCCTGGGAGCCCACGCGCCTGATGACCACGCTGATCGAGTTGAGCGCGATACCGTGGGCCTGCATCAATTGGGCGACCGGCTCCGGTAGGGTAGCGCCGGCCCCCGGCGATGCAAGGGCGGTGGCAAGCAGCACGCTGACCCGAATAAGTAACTGCACCTTCATAAGTGAAATTCTAAACTTCTGCCACAAATACTGAAAATTTCCGCAAAGACAGTGCATTGTGGCATGGCCAGCGTTGCTATAATGCGCCCCGGCTGCAAAGCCTGACACCAGATTTCTATTAAGTCATGACAAAAAAAAGCATCTTCCGGATAATTTTTCACAACCAGGGAAACATCTACGAGGTTTATGCCCGCGAGGTTTCCCAGGGCGGCATGTATGCTTTTGTTGAGGTCGGCGAGATCATTTTTGGTGAACGATCCAAGCTGGTGGTGGACCCATCCGACGAAAAACTCAAGAGCGAGTTCTCGGGCGTCAAGCGCACCTATATTCCGCTGCACGCCATAGTGCGTATTGATGAGGTCGAAAAAGAAGGGCAGGCTAAGATTGTGCCTGCTGGCGAATCCAAAGGGGGCAATATCGCCTCCTTCCCGATGCCGATCAAGCCGCCCGGATCGTAGCCGTTCTCTTCAGGGCGCGTTTGATGCAGGCCAGGCGCAGCGCACGCCAGTCCCGTCAAGACCACAGTAACCACCCGGATTTTTGGCGAGGTATTGCTGATGGTAATCCTCGGCATAGAAGAATCTCCCGGCGGGGGCAAATTCAGTTGTAATCTCAGCAAAGCCGGCATTGCGCAATGCCTCTTGGTATCGAGTGGCTGTGTCACGGGCCATGTCGATCTGTTCTTCATTGCCGGTGTAGATGGCTGAGCGGTACTGAGTGCCAATGTCGTTGCTCTGGCGCATGCCCTGGGTAGGGTCGTGCGATTCAAAAAAGACTTTCAGTAGTTGGGCGTAACTTATCCGCCGGGGGTCAAAGATTACCAGCACCGCCTCGGTATGGCCGGTCATCCCTGAGCAGACCTCCTGGTAGGTGGGGTTGGGCGTGCTGCCCCCGGCGTAACCTACGGCCGTCGTCAATACGCCATCGAGTTCCCAGAAGCAACGCTCCGCCCCCCAGAAGCAGCCCAGTCCAAAGACCGCCTGTTCGGCGTCTTCAGGAAAGGGTGGTTTAAGCGGTGCGCCATTCACATAGTGTTGTTTTGCGACGGGCATTGACGCTGTCCGCCCGGGCAGCGTCTTGTCCGACGAGGGAATCACTGCGCTTTTTTGGAAGATCATGTATTCGTGCCTGAGGTTTGATGCCAAGTTTAGTGGTTGCTGTGTGCCACGCGGCGTGCAGTGCTTACCCGTGCCTGGCCTGCGTAGTCGTTGAAGTGGGCTATAGAGCCAAGGCTGGCGCCCAACAGCAATTCATCCAGTGCAGATCGCTGGTCATGGCCGTGTTCCAGTGCCAGCATCCCACCGGGCTTTAGGCAGTCGCTGGCACCCGCGCAAATCTGGCGGATGGCGCTAAGGCCATCAGGGCCAGAAAAAAGAGCCTCTGGTGGCTCAAAAAGGGATGGGCCGCGTTCCAGTGCCGGATCACCCTCGCACACGTAGGGTGGATTGCTGACGATGATGTCGAAGACTTGCCCTTGCAGTGGGACTAGCCAGTCACCTAGCTCAAACGTGACCTCAAGGTTCAGGCGCATGGCATTGTTGCTTGCCTGGGCGAGCGCCCGCCTGGATGAGTCCGTTGCCACGATACGCGCAAGGGGGCGTTCGCTGGCAAGTGCCAGCGCGATAGCGCCGCTGCCGGTACCAAGGTCCGCGATATCCACCGGCGAATCGGCCGGTGTGGCATCGAGCACTGCTTGCACCAGGATTTCGGTTTCGGGCCGCGGCACCAGGGTGTCCTGACTAAGAGCAAGATCCAGCGACCAGAACTCTTTGTGTCCCAGGATGTACGCAATGGGTTCCCCGGTACGGCGGCGCTCGACCAGTGTCAGTAGTTGCCGGGCTTGTGTCGAGCTTATCGCTTTTTCAGGATCGCAGGCAAAAGTCGTGCGATCAATACCGCAGGCGGCTTGCAGCAGAATCTCGGCATCCAGGCGCGGCGAATCGCTTTGCCCGGTCAGCGCCTGGCATGCCCGGTGCAATAGTGCCGAGGCGGTGGGTTCAGCCACTACTCATCGTCGCCAACAGGTCTGCCTGGTGTTCGGCAATTAACGGCTCGATGACTGGCTTCAGATCTCCAGACAGGACCTCAGCGAGTTTGTACAGCGTCAGGTTGATGCGGTGATCGGTGACCCGGCCTTGCGGAAAATTGTAGGTTCGGATGCGCTCGGAACGATCACCACTACCGACCAGATTGCGCCGGTTTTGCGCTTCTTCACTTTTTTGCTGACTGATTTTTGCTTCGAGCAGGCGTGAGCGCAGGACCGACATGGCCCGCGCTTTATTCTTGTGCTGCGAGCGTTCGTCCTGGCACTCCACGACGACACCCGTGGGCAGGTGAGTGATCCGCACTGCTGAATCGGTACGGTTCACATGCTGGCCGCCGGCCCCGGAGGCACGAAAGGTGTCTATTCGCAGGTCAGTGGTGTTGATTTCAACATCATCAATCTCGTCGGCTTCAGGCATGACTGCGACGGTACAGGCCGAGGTATGTATCCGTCCCTGTGCTTCGGTTTCGGGAACGCGCTGCACCCGGTGGGCGCCGGATTCAAACTTCAGTTGTGAATAGGCGCCGCGTCCGGCAACACGGCTGATGATCTCCTTGTAGCCGCCGTGCTCACCCGGACTCTGGCTCACGACCTCGACCTGCCAGTTGCGTTTCTCCGCATAGAGGTTGTACATGCGAAAGAGGTCACCGGCAAAAAGCGCAGCTTCGTCGCCACCGGTGCCGGCCCGCACTTCGAGAAAGATGTTGCGTTCGTCGTTAGGGTCGCGCGGAATGAGCAACTTGCGAAGCGCCTGCTGGCTCTGCTCTATCTCGGATTGCAACCGCGGCATCTCATCATGAGCCATGCGCCGGATCGAGGGGTCACCGTCTTCCAGCATGCCGCGAGTTTCGGATAGTTCTCCATCGAGGATCTGGTAGCGCTGAAAGTGCTCTACCACCGGACTAATGTCGGCGAGTTCGATCGACAAATCACGAAATGAGTTCTGGTGGGCAATCACCGTGGGATCTGAGAGCAGCGCGTTGATCTCTTCTTGGCGCTCAAGCAGGCGCTCGAGTTTGACTCGCATCGTCGGGTTCATGTTCAGGGGGAGAGCTTGAACAGTCGTCGGGCAGTGCTGATCAGGCTGGCATTGCCTTCCTGGCCAGCTTGTTTCAGCGCCTGACTGGGCCCGTGGGCAAATTTGCGCGAGAGATTGCGGGCGAAATGCTCCAGAACCTGTTGCGGATTCTCACCGTTGGCAAGGCGCCGCTGGGCATCTTCCAGCTCAGTCTCACCGAGTGCTTCTATCTTGTCGCGCAAAGAACGGATAGTTGGCACCGAATCCAGCGAGCGCATCCAGTGCATAAAGCGCATGACTTGCAGGTCGATGATCTTCTCGGCTTCGACCGCCGCTTCCTGGCGCGAGGTTTGGTTGGCAGTGACGACATTTTGCAGATCATCGACCGTATACAGGAAGACATCATCCAGTTCGCCCACTTCGCCCTCGATATCGCGCGGAACCGCGAGATCGATCATGAACATGGGTCGATGCCGCCGTTTGCGTAGCGCGCTTTCGACAGTACCCTTGCCGAGGATCGGCAGAGTGCTCGCGGTCGAAGCTACGATGATGTCGGCTTCATGTAGCCGGGCGGGTATCTCGGCGAGCGAGATAGCCTCGCTACCCAATTGGCTGGTGAGTGCCTGGGCCCGCTCAATGGACCGATTGGCGACGATAATGTGGCGAACTTGATTCTGCTTGAGATGGCGCGCCACCAGTTCGATCGTTTCTCCGGCACCGATCAGCAGTACTGTCTGTTCCTGCAGTCGCGAGAATATCCGCTTTGCCAGATCCACCGCTGCAAAGGCCACGGATACCGCGTTGGCACCGATGGCGGTATCCGTGCGGATTTGCTTGGCGACCAAGAAGGTGTGCTGGAATAGACGGTTGAGGATTTTGCCGGTAGTTCCTGCCTGGTGAGCGACCGAAAAGGCCGTTTTCATTTGCCCTAGAATCTGAGGTTCTCCCAGTACCATGGAGTCCAAGCCCGAGGCCACGCGAAAGGCATGCTGGACTGCCTGTTCCCCGGGCAGCGTATAGGTTGAGCTATTCAGGGCATCTTCAGGCAGATCACCGTATTCACGAAGCCAGTTAAAAACCGGGGCAGTTGCTATCTGCTCCTGACGACAATAAATCTCGGTTCGGTTGCAGGTCGATAAGATAGTTGCCTCTTGGACCTGCGGGCTTGCCACAAGGGAGCGAACCGCGTCCGGTAATTGTTCCGGCGAGAACGCGGTTCGTTCACGCAGGGCAACCGGGGCCGTGCGGTGATTGAGGCCTAGAGTGAGAAGATACATAGAATCAATATTTTACGATTTTTGGATGCAATTTTCACTGACCCAGCGCCTTTGTAAGGCTGTTAGCGCCAAGCACTGGGCGAAAACCGCCCTGGCGGATCGAGGCGCCTTCACCGTTAGGGCAACGATTCTGCTATTCTGAGTGATTGAGCGCCGATGGGCGTTTGTTTGCGAGTTTTACGTGACACACTTCAATTTTTCCACGACTGGCCTGCTATGTAGCTTACTGGCATTGGCCGGTTGCGTCGGTGTTGTGCCGACACCCAATAGCGCCAGTGCGCAAGAGCAGCGCCCGCTGGTGGTGGCCGGTCTTTCCCAGGATCTGGTCTTTGAATACCTGCTTGGCGATGTAGCGGCCCGTCGCGGCGATCCGGTCACTGCGGCACAAGCTATGGCCCGCGCAGCAATACTTTCGGGCAACGCGCGGATTACGGTACGTGCTTTTGCCTTGGCCATAGAAGTGGGCGAGTTTGAGCGGGCCCTGGAACTCAGCGAACTCCTGGTATCGATTACCCCGGAGGATCCAGGGGCCCTGGCTATGCGGCTACAGGCCTTGATTATGCTCGACCGTGGGCAGGCTGTGTTCGATGCGTTAGTAGAGTTGATCGACACGATGCCCGAGAAAACGGCTGCCCTGTTGGAGCATATTGTGCAGATCCTGGGGCAGCAGGCGGATCCGGGTCGTTGGCTGGGTTTGATGCAGCGCATCGCCACTCATTACCATGAACTTGATTCGGCACAATGGGCAGCCGCCTGGCTTGGCTATCGCGTTGGTGATGAGGAGGCAGCACAAGCGGCGCTTGATCGGGCCATGGAGTTGACACCCGGGTGGGAGGAAGCTGCGCTGCTGAAGTTTTCATACCTTCGCGAGCACGGTGACCGCGAGCGAGTAAGTGCTTACGCCAAGGAGTATCTTGATGCCTATGCTGACCGGCCTCGGTTTCGTCTGACTTATGCCCGGTTGCTGGCACAATGGAACGAGAATCGTGCTGCGCTTGCACAGTTCGAGAAACTGCTCGAATCTGACCCAGACAGTATCGATGCCCTGTACGCAGCCGGCGCACTCAACCTCGACCGCGGTGATCTAGCTCGTGCCCGTGAGCATTTTGAGCATGTATTGGCGCTTTTCCCCAACGAGGATCGCGCCCGACTTTATCTTGGTCGAATCGCCAGTGAACAGGGCGACTACGATGTCGCGCTGACATTATTGCGAGAGGTAGTTTCACGGGAGTTGTATTTCGACGCGCAAATGCGCGTTGGTTTTGTCCTCGCAGATGCCGGGCGTATCGATGAGGCCTTGGAACATCTGGCTGATGTCACACCAAAGTCACGCGATGAGCAGGTGCGGGTGTACCTGGCACGCGAACAGGTGCTGCGCGACAGCGGCCAGCCGGAGCAGGCGCTGAAGCTGTTGGATGCGGCGCTGGTTGATCTGCCGGATGACCCCGATCTGCTCTATGCCCGCGGCCTCGTGACCGCGATGCTGGATCAGGTGGTCGAACACGAGCGCGATATGCGCCGGCTCATCGAGTTGGATCCCCAGAATGCGCATGCCTACAACGCGTTGGGCTATACACTGGCCGACAAGACCGAGCGCTTCGAAGAAGCTCTGGCACTTATAGAAAAAGCGCTTGTGCTGTTACCCGGTGATCCCTATGTTCTCGATAGCCTGGGGTGGGTGCATTACCGGCGGGGCAACCTAAAGCTCGCGCTTGAATACCTGACTCTGGCAATGGATCAGCAGCCCGATGCCGAAATTGCCGCACATTTGGGTGAGGTCTTGTGGCATCTGGGCGACAAGGCAGAGGCGATCCTGGCCTGGGAAGACGGCAAGAGCAATGATTCCGACAATCCGGTACTAATTGAGACGCTGCGGAAATTCGGCCAGTGATCCGTGCCGGATGTGCCTTGCTTGCAGCAATACTGCTAAGTGGTGGCTGCGCCAGGATACCGCCTGCGGCATTAGCGCCTAGCGCAGCCGATGCGCTTTGGGCGGCACGCCAGGAACAGCTTAATAATCTGCGGCAGTGGAATCTGCGTGGACGTGTCGCCATACGCACCTCGGAGTCGGGCGCCAGTGCACACCTACGTTGGGAGCGTAAAGATCAGCAGAGCCGGATTGATCTTTTTGGTGCTTTCGGCGGTGGCAAAGCCCGTTTGTGGGTTGACGAAAACGGTGCCCGGTTGCGTGACCACCAGGGCCAGGAATTTGAGGCAGACAGTGCCACCCAGGTCCTTGCTGACGGCACTGGCTGGCATATCCCCCTTGATCAGCTGGGCTACTGGATTCGGGGGCTACCCGCTCCAAGTGAGGTCCGGGCGATAGAAACTGATGCTCGCGGTGCTTTGATTTCACTCAGCCAACTGGGGTGGGATATCACCTATTCTGAGTACGCGGTGTTCGACGAAAAGGAGCTACCTCGTAAGATCCGAATGATGGCCTGGCCTGATACCGTGAAAAACTTCTCGACCCACGCGGGGCTGATAGGGGATACCCTGATTGTAAAAATACTGATCGAACATTGGAGCGAGCGGGCTACCGCCAAAGAGATGGAGCAATGAGCAGTTGGCTGGCACCCGCAAAACTTAATCTGTTTTTACACGTAGTTGGCCAGCGTGACGATGGACTGCACGAGTTGCAGACGCTCTTTCAGTTGCTCGACTATGGCGATACGTTGGATTTTGATGCCCGTCGTGACGGTGTGATCCGGCGTCTGGGTGCGCCGCAATTGCCTGGTGACGACCTGAGTGTGCGCGCGGCGCGCGCCCTGCAGGCGGCAAGCGGCACTACCCTTGGGGCCGATATTCATCTTACTAAGCGAATCCCTGTTGGGGCGGGTCTCGGTGGGGGGAGCTCTGACGCTGCCACCGTGCTTGTCGCGTTGAATCGGATATGGAATACAGGTCTCAGCCGGGCAAAATTGACTCAACTTGGACTGGCGCTAGGGGCGGATGTCCCGTTATTTGTCGGTGGCTGCTCAGCCTGGGGTGAGGGAGTGGGCGAGCGACTATTGCCAACAATCCTGCCAGAGCAGCAATACTGTGTGATTTGGCCCCAAGTCAGTGTCTCGACCGGGATTATATTTGCTGATCGCGAATTGACACGAAACAGCTCGCGAATCAGAATACCGGGCCCATTTGAGGGTGATCGGCGCAACGATCTGGAGCCGGTGGCAAGACGACAGTTTCCTGAGGTAGGGCAGTGCCTGGATTGGCTGGGCAAATTTGGTCCCGCCCGGATGTCGGGCAGTGGGTCAGCGGCTTTCGTGGCAGTGGTTGATAACCACGCTGGCCAGCAGATTCTTGACCAGCTGCCTGCCACATACAGTGGCCTGGTTGCCCGGGGAATTAACCAGAACCCGGCGTTTGCCGATGAATCTGATGGGGTGTAGCCAAGTGGTAAGGCACCGGATTTTGATTCCGGTATTCCCAGGTTCGAATCCTGGCACCCCAGCCA
>JAPKAJ010000220.1 GCA_028825345.1 Arenicellales bacterium
GCCTACCCACTCAATAAATTGCTAGCCCACTGTTAGATCAATATTTTTAATAACTAAAGTACTCTATGACTTTTTATTCTAGAGGTTGATCTAATTGTGATACCTAAACTAATCTTCTTGCTTTAGTTTATTCGGAAGAACCTAATGCGTTTTGATATCTGCCCATTCTTCAAACCAGGAGAAAATATCCCCTGGACCGAAACAATTCGCATGATGAGGGAGCAGGCTCGACTAGCTGAAGAGACTTGTTTCACGACGGCATGGTTCACCGAACATCTTGTGACCGTTAAAACGCGTAATCACAGGTCTGGACTGGGCATCACTCCAGGGCTAAGTAGTGGGGCAGGTACGTACGGGCACTGGGTAGAAAATTATCAGCCCGTAGATTGCGCTAGGACTTTGTGAACGATGGTATTCGCATGATTAGGAGTATTTGTCGATACCTGTTAGCTCAGTTGAGTAACAACTCACAAAAGGACAGCACGATCCATGAATAGTTACCAATCCGACGCAGCTTCGGCCGGGTTCTATATGCCCGGTGAGTGGCAGCCCCATGAGCGTTGCTGGATGGCATGGCCTTGTCGTAGCGGTTTTGACAGCCCGGCAACACGGGAGAATTATGCGCAGGTCGCCAGAGCAATTGCACGCTTTGAGCCCGTGACGATGGTGGTACGCCCACAGGACCGGGCAGCGGCGCAATTAGCACTGGGTGCGCAGGTCGATTGTCTGGAATTACCCATAGATGATGGATGGTTTCGTGACAACGGTCCGAACTTTCTAATCAACGATGCTGGTGATCTGGCCGGGGCCTGCTTTGACTTTAATGCGTGGGGTGGTAACTATGCGCCGTTTGATGCCGACGCTGTGGCGGGTCCGAAGGTGGCCTCACATCTGGCTGCGCGACTTTTCCGATCACCCATGATTGCCGAAGGAGGAGGCATCACCGTGGATGGTGAAGGCACCTTGATTACTACTGAAACCTGTTTCCTCAACCCCAATCGAAACCCGGGTTGGAGTAAAGGGGAGGTCGAAGCAGAGCTGTGTCGCATGTTGGGCGTGAGTAAAGTGATCTGGCTGCCTGGGGATCCGACGGAGAGCGAGACCAATGGCCACGTTGATGGACTCGCAGCGTTTGTCGGGCCTGGCCGGGTACTGCTCGAAGCGGCTTTTGACGACACGCATCCGCGCTATGATGTTCTGATGGAGAATCGTCGGGCACTTCAGGGACAAAACGATGCCCGTGGGCGACCGCTTGATGTAGTTTTTATTGAGGATGCCTGGCAGTGTGAAAGCACCGAGCGTTTTTGTGCGTCGTACATTAACAGTTATCTCGCCAATGGGGCGGTGATTATGCCTTGCTATGATCTACCCACCGATCAGCGTGCCAAAGCTGTCTATGAACAATTGTTTCCACAACGACAGGTGGTGCAGTTGCGGATCAATGATATCGCACCCGGCGGTGGCGGCATTCATTGCATTACCCAGCAACAGCCGGTTTCGGCTAATCGTGATACAGGTTTATCCAAATGAGCAAGAATCAACTCACATCCAAGCGACACTACGATATCCACGTATTTTGCTGTATTAACGAGCGCGAATCGGGCCACCCGCGCGGTTCATGCAGTGCGCGGGGTGCCGGTGAGCTGCAGGCGTACATGAAAGTCCGTGGCAAGGTGCTGAAACTGGGTAAACGCGTTCGAATCAATAAAAGTGGCTGTCTCGACCGCTGTGAGCTGGGACCGGTCATGGTGATTTACCCTGAGGGAATCTGGTATCACTACCAAAGCCGCGAGGATATCGACGAAATTCTTGAGCACCATGTGATAGGCGGTAAGCTGGTTCGGCGGTTGATGCTGCAGCCGGGGCAGAGCGCGCTGACGCCTGCCAAGCCACAACGCATCGAACTGCAGGTGCAAAAGATCAAAGAAAGCCCCAATGATGTTTCTCGCTATGACTTGGTGTCGTCCGATGGGCAAGATCTGCCGTCGTTTACTCCCGGAGCGCATATCGATCTTTTTACTGAACTGGGTCTGCGCCGCTCGTACTCGCTTGCCGGAGACCCTGCTGTGCGCAATTGCTACGTGCTGGGTATACGCCGTGAAAAACCCAGCCGTGGCGGTTCCGAGTGGCTGCTTGACCATCTCGCAGTGGGGGATCATGTCAGTGCTTCGCTACCAGCCAACAATTTTCCGCTTGATCGGCAAGCGACTCATCACACTCTGATTGCCGGTGGCATAGGTATCACCCCGATGATGGCGATGGGCCATCTGTTAATGCGAGAGCAGGCATCGTGCCATCTGCATTTTTGTGCGCCAGATGAGCGCAGCGTTCCCTTTCTCGACGAGGTACGCGATATTTTTGATGATAAGCTGACATTGCATTTTGACGGCGGTGATCCAACCCAGGGGATTGATCTTCCTTCGGTATTAAAAGACCCCTCGCCCAAAGAGCATGTTTATGTATGTGGCCCACCAGGTTTGGTGGCAAGCGTGCGTGCGCAAGCCTCACATTGGCCACCTGGGTCAGTGCACTGGGAACAATTTTCCGTCGCGCCAACCCCTGAGACCAAAAGCAATGAGGCTTTCACGGTGGTGCTCTCACGCCAGCAGGTCCGCTTGGACGTGCCACCTGACCAAAGTATTCTGGATGTCGTGCGTGGTGCGGGAATCGAGGTGGAATCCTCTTGCGAAGACGGCCTGTGTGGCTGTTGCCGAACCCGACTGCTAGGTGGGGTTCCGGAGCACCGCGATGTGGTGTTGACGGATAGCGAGAAAGCCATCGGCGATGAGATGATGATCTGTATCTCACGGGGCAAGGCTGGCGAGACCTTGGTACTTGATCTTTAGCGGTCTGGACTCTTGCTATGCCACAAGCCCATTGACCGTTAAGGTTACTTGCTGGATTAGGGTTGCGATAGCGTCAGTATCTGCGGAATATAGCTTTCCCAGCCAATAGCCATCAGGTGTACACCAGGGCTTACCGAGCGTAGTTCTTGGATAGTCTTCGCGGCAATCTCAACGCTCACCCGTGCAATCTGATTCTTGTCGTCACCCGCGTCAGCAATTTGCTGGATCAAGGCATCTGGAATATCGACTCCGGGGATGCGCTCGTTCATATAGGTTGCCATCTTTACCGATTTGATCGGGATGATTCCAGCCAGCATCGGTCTGGGGGAGCGAGCTTTGTCAAGAAACGCCGCATAGGCCTGGACATCGTAAACTGCCTGAGTCTGAAAGAACTGTGCCCCGGCATCGATCTTACGATGCAGATTGTCGATCTCCATATCAGGATCACTGGCACCGGGATTCGCCACAGCACCGGCGAAAAGTTGTGGCTTGCCGCTCAGTTCGTTACCCGTCAGATCAGTTCCATTGTTCAGGGCATGTACCGCCTCCAGCAATTGGGAGGCAAAAAGATCGAATACCGGCTTGGCATCGGGGTGATCACCGTTCTTTGGTGGGTCGCCACCCATGAAAACAATATTCGATATCCCAAGAGCCGCAGCACCGAGGATACTGGCCTGAATCGCAAGACGGTTTTTGTCGCGTGCCGTCATCTGCACAATCGGTTCGATCCCGTGATCCAATAGCAGATGACCTACCGCAACTGGATCCATGGCCATACGGGCGGCGTGGGATTCAGTCAGGTTAATGGCGCACACATGCGGCTTAAGCAGAGCCGCCTTATCCAGAAGGGGTTCCAGATTTATCCCCTTGGGCGGCGTCAGTTCGCTGGTGATTACAAAATCGGATGATGCCAATGCCTGGGAAAGGTGGTTCATGCTGGTTTCTCCAATGAAAATACGTGGCCGGCGAAAGCCCAGCCGGCGAAAGTCGCATCATAGGGTCTGGACCCCATCCGTCAACTATCTGACCCGACATTAGGCTGTTTATGGCCGTCATAAAAGATCGTTCTGGTTGGAACCGCTAGCGCTTCAGTTATCTCCGGTAAACTTGACGCCCTCTACAACGCCTCACCACAAGGCACGCTTGTGTTGTGCCTGATTTTCCCGCGCGACCTGAATTATGAAAAAGATTGGCAAGATTC